>JBKJSW010000283.1:0-7858 GCA_046595765.1 Ahniellaceae bacterium | reverse complement strand
TCGCCACAGCACGCGCAGGTGCGGCCACGGCGCGGTGCGCGGGCCGGCACTCGACATGATCGATACAAGACTCAGCACCCGCTCCGGTGCGAGCTCGCAAAGCACCTGCGCGATCATGCCCCCGAGGCTCACGCCGACCAGGTGGAACCGCTCGATCGCCAGTGCATCTGCGAGCGCCAGCGTGTCGTCGGCCATGTCCGAGAGACGATACGGCGGCGTGTATGGCAGGCGCCAGAAGCTCGCGAGCATCGCGCGGTTCATCGGCGTGTGCGGATGCGCGAAGCCGCGACCCGACAGACCCACATCGCGATTGTCGAAGGCGATGACGCGATAGCCACCGTCGACCAGCGCGTCGATCAGGCCCGGCGGCCACGCCAGCAACTGCATGCCGAGGCCCATGACCAGGATCACGGCAGGATGGGTGGGTTCGCCGTGGCTTTCGTACTCCAGGTGCAGGCCGCGCTGCGGCAGGTCGACGCGTGCCATCAGCGGGCGAGCAAGTCGGACCACCCGCGCACGTGCGGATCGCCATACATCATCCCGAGCCAGCCGCTGCGCTGGAATGGCGCCCACGTGCCCTCGCGCTGCGCGAGCCGGTCCGCGATCGCCCACCACACTGCCGGATTCGCGCCAAGCCCGAGGTGGCTGGCGGTGACTTCGATGTTCTCGCTCCTGCGTCCTCCCGCAGCCAAGCTGTTGCGCCACGCGACCACGCCGTCGGTCTTGCTGAGGAACGAGGTGTGCGGCACGCGCGATCTTTGCCGCAGCAAGTCCTGCAGCCGCGAATCGTCGGCGGCGAGCCCGCTGACGAGTTCGAACACACGCCAGACGTTGTTGGCGCGAGGCTGCGCGCCGAGCGGCGATCCGAGCGTGATCACCGAGCGCACCTTGCGCGGCATGCGCGCGGCAAGTGCATGCGCCATCGCGCCGCCCAGCGACCAGCCGATCAGGCTCACCTTGCGCTTGTGGCTTTTCTCGATCGAACGCACGCGCTCGATCATGCCGCGCACGATGCCATCACGCGGGCCGACGTTGAGCCCGAGTTCCCAGGGATAGGCCTCATAGCCGCATTGCGAGAGGAAAGCGCGCAACGGCCAGGTACTGAGATCGCCGGCCATGAGTCCGGGCAGCACCAGCACCGGATGGCCATCGCCGCGTGGTGCCTGCCGCAGCCACGGCCACGCCAGCGCGCACGCCGCCCATTCGAATGCAGCGCGGCCTTCGAGCGCGAGCAGCAGCGGCGACGGCGCGCGTATCGGGATCTCGGCGACCGTGACGGGCGGCGGTGCTGCGCGCTTGGTCATGACGGGATCTGCGCCACGAGCTCGTCGAGCGCCGGAGTCAGCGCCCTCGCGATGGCCTCCGGATTCGGTTCCACGTCGCGGCAGGCGATGACGCCGAATTCGAGATTGCCGGCGTAACTCTGCACCGTGATGTTGAGGCCGAGCCCATGGGTGACGATGGAGATCGGGTAATAGTGGCTGAGGCGCGCGCCCGCGAGATACAGGTCGATCGCGGGACCCGGCACGTTCGAGATCGCGAGGTTCGCCAGCGGCGGCAATTTCTCCGCCACGCGACCGCGTGCCCACAGGCGGCTCAGGCCGCTGGCCCATAACGGCGCTGCCAGGCCGGGAAAGTCGGTGGGAATGAGACTGCGAAACGCGCTGACGCGCTGCTTGATCCCGGAGCTGGCGGCATTGATCGCGAGCAGGCGCTCGACCGGGTCTTCGATGTCGGTGGCGAGCGGGCATTGCACCATCGACACCTGGTTGTTGGATTCGGTGCTGCCCGCTTCGCGCAGCGACACCGGCATGGCCGCGATCAAAGTTTGCTTCGGCAGAATTCCCAGTCTGCCGAGCTGGGCGCGCAAGGCGCCAGCGCACATGGCCAGCACCACGTCGTTGAGGCTGACACCGAACGCGCGTGCGGCGTGCTTTGCGCGGTGTAGCGGGATGCTCGCGACCGCGAACCGTCGCTGCGCGCACACCTGCACGTTGAACGGTGTGCGTGGCGCGAGCAGCACCGCGTCGCGCAGCCGACCCGCCAGCGTGCGCGGGTCGCCGATCGCAGCGGTGGCCATCCGCAACGTACCCGGCATGGCGCGGACCAGTCGTGCAAACTGGTTCAAGGTGCCGCGCGCGGCCACCTGCGCGACGTCGCGCCGCCGCGGCGAAGGTTGTGGATCTTTGGTGCTGTCTGGCGTCGTTGCGGGCGACTTCGCCTTGGGATCGTGGGATGCCGTGGCGTCGACATCTAGCAACGCCTGCGCGAGCGCCATGCCGCCCTGGCCGTCGAGCAGTGCATGGTGGATTTTCGAGTACAGCGCCAATTCGCCCGACGCGAGGCCTTCGATCACCACGAACTGCCACAGCGGCCGATCACGCGGCAAGGGCCCCGCGTGCAGCGTCGCGACCAGGCTCATCAGTTGCCGATGGCTGCCGGGAGCGCGCAGCCGTCGCGTGGCGATGTGCGCTTCCACGTCGATGGTGTCGAGGGTCCGCCACATCGGGTGCGCCAGCTCCAGCGGTGCGTGCTGCAACACGCGACGCAGTGCAGGCGCACGTGGCAAGCGGGCGCCGACGTGCTTGAGCAGTGCGCGATGGAATTCGTAACCGCGCCGCTGCGGCCGCTCGAGCAGCATCAGGCTGCCCACGTGCATGGGCGTCTCCGGACTCTCCAAGTAGAGGAAACCGGCATCCAGGCCACTCAGGAGACGCAGGCGTCTGGACACGATCGTCTCGCTGCAGGTCTCGCCCGACTATAAACGAGATTGGGCGAGTGGCCGTTGTGCACCGCGGGCTGGCAGCGTCCTCGCTACGTCGTCCCGCGCTCCGCGCGCAGCAGGTCGCGCGCGCGATAGCCCAGCCAGCTGACGACGGCGAGCGTCACGGCCGCGCCGGCGACCAGGGAAGTGCGCAGCCCGAGCACGCGCGCCGCCACGCCGGACTCGAACGCACCGATCTCGTTCGAGCAGGTGACGAACAATCCGTTGACGGCAAGGACACGGCCGCGCAGGTGGTCGGGCGGCACCGAGTTCAGCAGGTACTGCCGGATCACCACGCTCACGCTGTCGAAGGCGCCCGTAAGGAACAGCATCGCGCACGACAGCCAGAAATTCGACGACAGCGCGAACACCAGGGTCGCGACGCCGAACCCCGCGACCGACAGCAGCATGTTGCGCCACAGCTTGCCAATCGGCGAAAAACGCGCGAGCACGAGCAGCGTGAGCACCGCGCCGATCGAAGGCGACGCGCGCAGCCAGCCCAGCGCAGTGGGGCCGGCGTGCAGCACGTCTTCAGCGAAGGCCGGCAGGATCGCGACGACGCCGCCAAACAGCACGGCGACGAGGTCGAGGCTGATCGAGTACAGCAACACGCGGTTGCCGAACACGAAATGGATTCCTTCGCGGATGGCTGCGCGGATCGACTCGTGTTCGACGGCCGGTCCGGCGGGCGGCACGCGGATCGCCGCGATCAGCGCAAGGCTCGCCGCAATCATCATCACGACGGTGACGAGGGTGCCCACGAGCCCGATCGGGGCGTAGAGGAACCCGGCGAGGAGTGGGCCGATGACGGCGCCGGCCTGCCAGAAGGTCGCGCCCCATGCCGACGCGTTTGCGTACAGGCGCGGCGGGATGAGCGATGCGCGCAGTGCCGACATCGACGGCCCGTAGAAGCCACGCGCGAAGCCGATCAGCGCGACGGTGGCGTACACGCTCCCCAGCAGTGCGAAATCGGTCAGTCGTTCGGCGTGGCGCATCACCAGGGTGAGCGCGATGCTGCCGGCAAGCATCACCGCCACGGTGCCGAGGATGATTCGCTTGCGCGGCAGCCGGTCGGCGATGGCGCCGCCATACAGCGCAACCGCGAGATAGGGCAGGGCCTCGGCAAGTCCGATCAGTCCGAGCGTGAGGGGGTCGTGCGTACGCTGGTACAAGGCGTAGCCGAGCGCCACTTCCTGCGCGAGGATCGCGGTGGTCAGGAGCAGCGGTCCCGCGACGATCAGCAGGGTGAAATCGCGCTCGCGGAGCGCGGCAAAGGCGGAGGTACTCACGCCGCGAGACTATCAGGCCGATCAATGCCAATCGCCGGCCTGGCCGGTGCGGTGCGCAAGGTCACATCACCGCGCGGGCAGTCGGCGTAGGATGCGCTCCCGGAACATGTCGCCCTGCCCGACGTCGAGGCCACGGCCGAGGTACCTTCGCTACATGAAAAACCTGCGGACGCTTTCGTTGTTGATCGGGATGGGGCTGGCGCAGTTCGCCGGCACCGTGGCCAGCAGCACGCCGGCGCGCGCCCCCGCGGTGCTGGTGGACATCTCGCAAGCCACGCGCGCAACGATCGAGCAACTCAAGCCCGCGCCTGGCGAAGGCTGGTGGCTGGAGCTTGGCGACACGCTGCTCGTGGCAGGCAACGTGGCCGGGGTCCGTGCACGACTCCCGCTGGCCACGATTCGCGAACTGGGTGCGGTCGCGCCCGAAGACCTCGTGCTGCACGCCCGGGGCTGCGGTGATTCGGTGCTCGCCCCGTCGCTCAGGCTGCATAGCGGTCTGAGTTACGAGTTGATGCGGCAGACCGCCAGTACTCGCGCAGCCCCGAAGATGCACGCCTCGCACCTCGGTGCGA
Organism: Ahniellaceae bacterium; assembly: GCA_046595765.1. Lineage (GTDB taxonomy): Bacteria > Pseudomonadota > Gammaproteobacteria > Xanthomonadales > Ahniellaceae > JBBQNY01. The sequence continues at coordinate 3,233 of JBKJSW010000283.1, read as the reverse complement.
TGGAGTGGCTGCCGGTCAAACCCAATACCGTCTTCGCGCAGCGCTTCGAACCCGGACCCAACGGCGTCGAGGCCGCCGATCCCAATGTCCAGCCGATCGTGTCGAGCGTCAGCGCACAGCGCTGGTTCGGGGACGTCGAGACGCTCGCTTCGTTCGATCGCTCAAGCTACAGCGCCGAGCTTCCCGCCGCGCGCGCGCACATCGCGCAGCAGTTCGCCGCGCTCGGCCTGGAAGTGACCGAACCCGAGTTCCAGTTCGTTTACACCTCAAACGGCGTGCAATATCCCGCCACGGTTCGCAACGTGATCGGTCGCTGGACGGGAACGCGCACTCCGAACGACTGGATCGTGATAGGCGGGCATTACGATTCGCGCAACACATCGAACACTGCGCCGCTCGATACACCAGGGGCGGACGACAACGCATCAGGCTGCTCAGGCGTGATCGAGGCGGCGCGCGTGCTGACGCGCTTCCGCCCGGAAAGCACGATGCTATTCATGTGCTACGCCGGCGAGGAACAGGGCCTCAATGGCAGCATCGCGCACGTGAGTGCGCTCAATCTCGCGGGCGACCTCGGCCGCGTCAGCCACATGGCCAACATGGACATGATCGGCTGGTCGGCGAGCGCGGACATCGGAGTGATCATCGAGACTAACTCGGCGAATTCGGCGCTAATGACGCAACTCGGCGACGCGGCTGCGACGTATGTACCGGAGCTCGGGGTGACGCTGAACTTCAATCCCTGCTGCACGGACCTCATGCCATACCTCAATGCGGGGCGGCCGGCCATCACCAGCATCCATCGCGGCAGCGCGGGGGCCTATCCGCATTACCACCGAGCGACCGACCTGCCGGTCAACATGGGCGTGCATGCGCAAGCCGTGGGCGGCGCCATCATCCGCATGAACGTGGCGGCGCTGGCGCGTTGGAGCGGCGCGTCGGATCGCGTGTTCGGCGACAGCTTCGCCGAGTGAGGACGGCGCAAGCCCCTGCGCTCTCGTAGAGCGGAGCTTGCTCCGCTGCACAGCGAGGACCTCGAAATACGGAAGAGGCGCAGCCGAGCAAGCTCGGCTCTACAAGAGCATTCCGGTCCGTAGGCGATCAGCATTCCCCGCCATAGAAGGCGTTGAACTTGTTGCCGTCGAGGTCGCGGAAGTAGGCGGCGTAGAAGCCGGGAAAGCGCTGGCCCGGTGCGCCTTCGTCCTTGCCGCCGAGCGCGAGCGCCTTGGCATGCAGGCGATCGACTTTGTCGGGCGCGTCGACGATCAACGCCACCATCGTGCCATTGCCGACCGTGGCCTTGTTGCCATCAAACGGGACGGTGATGCCGATGCCGGGCGCCGTCGGCGAAACTCCCCAGGCGACGTAGCGCCCCGCTTCCTCCATGTGCCGGGTGCCGCCGATCTCGGCAAATAACGCGTCGTAGAACGCCGCGGCGCGATCGAGGTCGTTGGTGCCAAGCGTGACGTAACCGATCATGTGCAGCTCTCCGTGTCAGGCAGAAACGCAACGATAAACCGGATGGGAGAGGCGGACCAGGCGCTGCAGGTCAGGTCGGCTGGTCGACCTGACGCGCAGTTTCTACGGCCCGTCAGGTCGCTGCGCGACCTGACCTACGGCGCTTCATGGCCAGCGTTGCAGCGGGGCGGACCCTGCGGCCCGCGTGGCGTCAGGCGAGGCCGGCCTGTTTCATGACTTCGGCGGCAAAGTCGTCTGTTTGCTTCTCGATGCCTTCGCCGACGGCGAGACGCTGGAAGCCGACCACTTCGGCGCCTTCCTTTTTCAGCATCGCGGCAACGGTGGTGTTGGTGTCGAGGGCGTACGGCTGCGCGGTCAGGCACATTTCCGAGAGCGTCTTGTTGACCTTGCCCGACACCATCTTGTCCTGGATCTCCGCCGGCTTGGTCTTGTCCTTGTCGGTCAGGAGCGCCAGTGCGATTTCCTTTTCCTTCGCCGAGAATTCCGCGGGCACGTTCTCGATCGAGACATAGGCAGGATTCATCGCGGCGACGTGCATGGCGAGGCCACGCGCGAGCTCGGCGCTGCCGCCCTTGAGCTCGAGCAGCACGCCGATGCGGCCGCCATGCACGTACGCGCCCACGTTGTTGCCGCTGTCGTTGCGCACCAGGCGACGGATCTGCACGTTCTCGCCGACTTTCGCGACCAGTGTCTGGCGGATCTCGTCGACCGTCATGCCACCGATCGAGAGTGCCTTGAGGGCTTCCGCATCGCTGGCATTGCCATCGAGTGCCGCGCGAGCGACCTGGTCCGCGAACGCGGTGAAGTTGCCGTCTTTCGCGACGAAGTCGGTTTCCGAATTGATTTCGACGAGGACCGCGCGCTTCGCATCCTGTGCGAGCACGATCTTGCCTTCGGCCGCGATGCGGGCGGACTTCTTGTCGGCCTTTGCCAGACCGGTCTTGCGCAGGTATTCCATGGCGAGATCGATATCGCCGCTGGTTTCCGTCAAAGCCTTCTTGCACTCCATCATGCCGGCACCGGAACGCTCGCGCAGTTCCTTGACCATTTGGGCGGAAATCGTCATGTGTCTACCTCGATGTTTTTGGATGCGTGAGCGCGCGACGGCTTTTCAACCATCGCGCTGAAATGAGTCGGTCGACGCCCCGCGCACAACATGCGCGGGACGTGTGCAGCCGTTATTACTGGGCTGCGGGCCGGGGACCGCGATCGTTGCGGCCGGCGCCGGGACCACCGGGCTTGCGCGGACCACCCGGACCGCCTGGCTTGCGCGGACCCGTGGGGGGCTTGCGCGGACCAGGGCGACGCTCGTCGCGCGCGACCGGATTGCCTTCAGCGTCGAGCTCGACGAACTCGTCGCGGCTGACGTGCGCGGCGGGCGCCGCGGCCTTGCCCTCGAGCACCGCGTCGGCAACGGCGCGTGCATACAGCTGCACCGCGCGGATCGCGTCGTCGTTGCCCGGGATCGCGTAATCGACGAGGCTCGGGTCGTAGTTGGTGTCGACCACCGCGACCACGGGGATGCCGAGCTTGCGGGCTTCCTGGATCGCAATGTCCTCGTGACCGACGTCGATGACGAACAGCGCGTCCGGCAGTCCGCCCATGTCCTTGATGCCGCCCAGCGACTTCTCGAGCTTCTCGGCCTCGCGCTTGAGCGAGAGGATTTCGTGCTTGACGCGCTTCTCGAGGCTGCCGTCGGTCGCCATCTGCTCCAGCTCCTTGAGCCGGGTGATCGACTGCTTGACCGTGCGGAA
>JBKJSW010000245.1:0-3564 GCA_046595765.1 Ahniellaceae bacterium | reverse complement strand
CATGGCAGCCGCCGCAGGTGTCGAGATCGATCACCAGGCCAAGTCGTTTCGTGGAAGGGGGCGGCAGCGAAGTCATGGGCGTGGCGGAAAATCCTCGTAGGCAGCGTGCGCAGGGTTGTCTCGATCCCTCAAGTCGACCGCCCGCACTCGAGTGGACGTGGGGCGCTAGCGGATGCGTTCGACCCCAATGGGCAGATTCGCGACGCGCAACATCTCGGGGGTATCGAACGCGACCGGGTCGTGCAGGTAATCGAGCAGCATGGCAGTTGCGTCGTCGCCCCAGAACACGCGTCCATTGGCGACGAACGACGGCACCCCGAACACACCCGCGGCGAGCGCGTGCGCGCCACCGTTGCGCAAGGCAGCCTTGACCAGATCGCTGCGCATCGATTCCAGCGGACGCTGCAGGCCGTGCGCCGTAGCAAACTCCACGACCTCTTCCTCGGTATCGAGGGTCCGGCCGTCGCGCCAGATGTGCCGGAAGATCGCCTGCACGAAATCGACGCCGCCGCCGCCCACGATGGCGAGGCGCAACGCGGGCACCGGATTGAATGGATGGCGCGGCGGAAACCGGAGGGGGATCCCGTCCGATTGCGCTCGCCACACCACGGACTCGTACGTGACGCGGCGCTTGGCACCGATTTCGGCAGGACCCATCTGGCGGTAGTGCGAGAGCAGCGCACCGAACAGCAGCGGGATCGGACGGAACGGCAGCGCGGGATGCTTGCGTCGGATGCGTTCGAGCTGCAGGTATGCAAACGGCGAAATGAAGTCGTAGTACCAGTCCAGTTTCACGAGGGCACGTCCCCTTGTTCCGACGCGTTGAGGGTGCGCCGATCCGCACCGTCCTGAGCATTCTCCTGCACGGTCAACCGGCGCAGCCGTACACGCAGATCGAACCAGGCGGCCTGACCCGTCACCGGATCGGCGTTGGCAAGGGGCGTTCGCGGCAGCACATCGGCGATCAGCGCGTTGAGCATAAAGCCACGGCGCACTTCCGGCGCGTCACGGTCGAGCGCCCAGGCGCCGGCGCGCTTGCCGATCGCGTTCCAGGTCCACACAGTGTTCGGTTCCACGTTGTCCGCGAACGCGATCGGCACCCGGATGCTGCCCCAGTGCGATTCGAGCACCGCCTCGTCCCCGTCCGCCAGGCCGAGCGTCCGCGCCGTCCCGGGATGCACGTAGAGATAATTGCGAGCGGCGATCTGCCGCAGCCAGGCATTCTGCGAACCCCACGAGTGGTACATGAACATGGGGCGCTGGGTGATGGCGCTCAACGGAAATTCGCTTCCCTTCTCCCCGTGTTGACGCGGAGAAGGAGTGCCGGTGTCCGCCAGCTCCGCGCCCTCGAACGGCTCGTACCAGAAAGGCAGCGGATCGAAATGCGTGTCGACCCGTGCGCGCAGTTGCTCGGGTGGCTGCAGCTCGCCGTGGCCGCGTGCCGCGAGACGGAATTTCTGCAGCGGCTCGGAATAGAGTTGCAGCGCGATCGGTCCCGAATCCGGCGGCAGGAAACCCATCGACGCCGCCCAGTCGAGGTAGCCGCGATTGGCCATCTTGTAGTAACGCGCGCTCTCGGGCAATGCGGCGTGCCAGAAACAGTCGTGCTCCGCGTAGCGCTCCAGCTGCGCCGGGTTCACCGCGCCACGGCCATGCTCTTCGCCGTCGGTGCCGCGCCAGCCCGCCAGCAGGCCGACGCCTGGTGCCCGCTCGTGTCGCACCATGAAATCGGCGAAATCCCGGTAGGCCGCCGAGCCATCGGCGTGCACCATCCCCGGCAAACCGAGTCGCGCGCCGATGTCGAGCAGTACCGACTGGAACGCGCGCACGTCGCGATCGGGTTCGAACACGGGTTGCCGGATCGCATCCGCCGCGCCGTCCGCGTCCGAGATCGGGCGGTCGAGCAGCGAGATCGCACCGAAGCGCCCGAGATACGTGGTGTCGGGCAGCACGAGGCCGGCGAATGCCACCATTTCGGAGTCGAACGCGTCGGAATAAATGATGTGCGGAATGCGGTACTCGCCGGTCGACGCATCGCGCTCGGTCAGCCAACCCTGCGTGTCGTGCGTCGCCATCGACGAGTTCCAGCTCATGTTCGCCATGAACAGGAACAGCGTGTCGATCGGATAGGGATCGTGCGCACAGGCGTTGCGGATGACGGTGTGCAGCATGCCGTGCGCGGCGAATGGATACGCCCACGAAAATGCATGGTCGATGCGACGCGGCGTGCCGTCGCCGGTCACCAGCAGGTCGGCCGGCGTGTGCACGAAGCCGAGTGGCATGGCGTCGAGCCGTCCCAGTGCGTCGCGGTCCTTGCCCGGCCGATTCGGCGGCGGAATCGGCTTCGGGTACGGCGGCTGGAAGCGGAAGGAACCAGGGGTGTCGACCGCGCCGAGGAGCAATTGCAGGAGATGCAGCGCGCGGCAGGTGTGGAAGCCGTTGCTGTGCGCGCTGATGCCGCGCATCGCATGCAGGGCGACGGGCCGGCCGCACATTTCCGCGTGCGTGCGGCCATGCACGTCGGTCCAGGGGATCGGCAGGGAAATCGACTGGTCGAAAGCGACGCTTGCGAGCTCGCCGGCAAGGCGCCGGATCGTGTCCGCGGAAACGCCGCAACGTTCCGCCACCGCGTCGGGTGAACACGCTGGATCGAGGTAGCGCTCTGCAATCAGATGAAACACCGGCACGGCGACGCGACCGTCGGGCAAGCTGTACTTGCCGACGATCGCCGGGGAAATATCGGGAGCATCCGCAAGCGCGAAGCGATCCGCTCCGCTCGGCCCCTCACCCCCAACCCCTCTCCCGTCGGGAGAGGGGTTCCCGGATGGCGCATTCTCTTGAGCCCCTCTCCCGTCGGGAGAGGGGTGGGGGTGAGGGGCCGATTCTCGCGAGGCGTCTCGCACCGCGCAGAGCGGACGCCCTTCAGCATCGCGCACGAACAGGCCGTCATCCTCGGCGCCGGGTGCGTGGATCACCAGCCAGTGCGCATTGGTGTAGCGCACCAGATACTCGAGATCGACGCGGTCGGTGCGCAGCAGTTCGTGCACCAGCGCGAGCGCCAGCAGTCCGTCGGTGCCGGGCCGGATTGGCACCCACTCGTCGGCGATGGCGCCGTAACCGGTACGGACGGGATTGATCGCGACGATCTTGGCGCCGCGCGCCTTGAGCTGGCCGAGTCCAAGCTTGATCGGGTTGGAGTCGTGGTCTTCGGCCACACCCCAGAGCATCAGGTATTTCGTGTGCGCCCAATCCGGCTCGCCGAATTCCCAGAAACTGCCGCCGATCGAATACAGACCGCCTGCGGCCATGTTGACCGAGCAGAAGCCGCCGTGCGCGGCGTAGTTGACGGTGCCGAACTGCTGCGCCCACCAGCCGGTCAGCGCCTGCGACTGGTCGCGCCCGGTAAAGAAGGCGAGCTCGTCCGGATTGCGCACGCGGATCGCGCCGAGCCAGTCGGTCGCGAGCGCCAGCGCCTCGTCCCATTCGATCTCGCGGAACTCGCGGCGCCCGCGCTCGCCGACGCGCAGCAGCGGCTTGCGCAGCCGCGCCGGCGAATAATGCTGC
>JBKJSW010000091.1:0-3907 GCA_046595765.1 Ahniellaceae bacterium | reverse complement strand
ACGGTCAGCGGCGAGGCAGGACCGCTGGCGCTGAAGCCGCCGACATTGCACGTCGCCGTGTAGCTGGTAATCGGTGAGCCGCCGTCGAACCCGGGCGGCGTGAAGTTGATCGTGGCCTGGCCATTGCCTGGTGTCGCACTGCCGATGGCGGGTGCGCCGGGCGGAATCAAGCCAGCCCCACCGCCGCCGCCAAGGAAAGCGCCTAACCCATTGGGGTTGGTGCCGACCGGCACGGTGGCCACCACGGTGTTGCTGGTGGTGTCGATGACCTTGACATTGTTGCTGGTGAAGTTCGTCACGTAGACACGCGTGCCGGTGGGATTGACGCTGATCCCCGCCGGGAGAGTACCCACCACCACCGTAGCGACTACGGAATTCGCGGCCGTGTCGATCACCGAAACGGTGTTGACGCCGAAGTTCGCCACGTAAGCACGGTTGCCCACGGCGCTCACAGAGATACCGGTCGGGTCCCCTCCCACTGAGATGGTCGCGATCACCGTGTTGCTGCCGGTGTCGATCACTGAAACGTTGTTGTTTTGCTGGTTCGTCACATAGGCGCGGGTGCCGGCGGCATTGACCGCTACGCCGGTGGGGAAGGCACCGGTTCCGACGTTGGCGACCACGGTGTTGTTGGAAGTGTCGATCACCGACACGATGTTGCTATTGGTCCTTGCAACATAGACCAGCGTGCCGGCAGGGTTGATGGCGATACCTCGCGGAGGAGAACCCACCGCCACGGTGGCGACCACGGTGTTGCTGGCAGTGTCGATCACCGAGACGTTGTTACTCGTCTCGTTCGTCACGTAGACACGGGTACCCGCGGAATTCAGGGTGACGCCGTACGGACCGGTCCCCACCGTTACGGCACCGACGACGGTGTTGCTGGCGGTGTTGATCACCGAGACGTTGTTGCTGCCGAAGTTCGCCACATACGCGCGGCTGCCACCCGGGTTGGCGCCGACCCCCAGTGGAGTGGTCCCGACCGGCACGGTGGCGACCACTGTATTGCTGGTGACATCAATCACCGAAACGCTGTTGCTGCCCTGGTTGGAAATATAGGCAAAAGGTGCCGGCACGCCGGTGGGACCGGCTGGCGCCGCGATGAATTTTCCGAAAGAGGTGGGGCCTCCTCCCACTGCCACGGTGGTGAGCACCGTGTTGTTCGAGGTGTCGATGACCGACACGAGATCGGAGGGGGTTTCGTTCACAACATAGGCGCGTGTGCCCGCGATATTGAGTGAGACGCCCTGCGGTGCGGACGCCACCGGAATGGTTGCGACCACCATATTATTGGAGGTGTCGATCACGGAAACACTGTTGCTAAAACTGTTTGTCACGTAGACGCGACTGCCTGCGGAGTTGACGGCAACGCCCAGCGGGCCGCTTCCCACGGTCACCGTGGCAATCACTGTGTTGCTGGCGGTATCAATGACAGAGACGTTGTTGCTGGTGGCGTTAGCGACATAGACCCTTGTTCCGGCCGGATTGACGTCGAGGTATTCCGGATTTGTCCCGACGGCAACCGTGGCGATCACGGTGTTGGAGTTGGTGTCGATTACCGAGACGTCGTGGCTGCCTCTATTGGCCACGTAGGCGCGCGTGCCGGCCGAGTTGAACACCACGCCACTCGGATTCGATCCCACCGCCACGGTTCCGATCACGGTGTTGCTGCTGGCGTCGATCACCGAGACGATATTTCCGTTTGCCGCGAAAATGCGGGCTCCCGACGGGCTGACGGCGACGCCGTATACGGTGAAGTCCGTCACCACCGTGGCGATCGGCAGGTTGCTCGTGGCGTCGATAACCAGAACATCGGTGCCAACTGCGTGCCCCACGTAGACGCGCGTGCCGCTGGAATTGACCGCTACGTTCCGCGGGATCTCCTGCGTCCCGACACTTGCAACCACAACGTTGGTCGGAAGGTCGATGACCGATACGTTGCCGTCCTGCGAATTGGCGATGTACGCGAAGGGTCCGGCTGCGGGAGTCGCGCTAGGTGTCACCTGCGCACCCGGATAAGCAGCGCTGGTACCGGCGGCGTTGGTGGCGGTGACCGAACACCGATACGTCGTACCGTTGGCAAGCCCGGTCACGGTCAGCGGCGAAGCCGGGCCGCTCGAGGTAATTGCACCTGGGTTGCAGGTAGCGGTGAAGCTGGTGATCGGCGAGCCGCCGTCGAACTCACGCTTGAAGCGAACGATTGCCTGTCCGTTGCCCGGCGTCGCGCCGATGCTGGAGGGGGGGAAGGGAAGCGTGCGTGGGGTGACATTGACGCTTGCTGACGAGGCGCTGGTGCCGACAGCATTGGTGGCGGTGACCGAACACGCGTACGTGGTGCCGTTGGTCAGGCCGGTGACGGTCAGCGGCGAGGCCGAGCCGGTTGCATTGAAACCGCCGACGTTGCACGTCGCCGTGTAACTCGTGATCGGCGATCCGCCGTTGGACCCGGGCGGCGTGAAGGTGATCGTCGCCAGGCCGTTGCCGGGCGTTGCGCCGACGCTGGTCGGCGCACCCGGAGCGGTCGCACCGGCCTGGGCCACGAAGGCACCGTACGCGACGGGCCGGAAACCGACGGGCACGGTGGCAACGACGGTGTTGCTGCCGGTGTCGATGACCGAAACCGTATTGTCGGTGTAATTGGCCACGTAGGCGCGCGTGCCCGCGGGATTCACCGAAACGCCGAACGGGAAATCACCCACCGGCACGGTGGCGATCACGGTGTTGGTGGACGTGTCGATCACCGAAACGTTGTCGTTGATTTCGTTGGCGACGTACACCCGCGTGCCCGCGGAATTGATGGCGGCGCCGCGCGGCAGCGAACCCACGTTGATGGTGGCGATGAAGGTGTTGGTGTTTGCGTCCAGCACCCGCACGACGCTCTGGGTGAAATCCACGACGTAGACCCGCGCGCCATCGGGACTGACGGCGATGCCTTCCGACAACGATCCTCCCGCCACCGTCGCAATCACGGTGTTGGTCGCGGTATCGATGACGGCAACTCCGCCAACATCGACGTTGCCGACGTATACGCGGCTGCCTGCCGGGTTGACGGCGATACCGTACGGTCCAACCCCGATCGGAATCGTGGCTGTCACGGTATTGCTCGAGGTATCGATCACCGACACGCTGTTGCCGTTGAGGTTCGCCACGTACGCACGCGTGCCAGTCGCGTTGACGGCGATGCCCTGGGGCCCGGCCCCGACGGGAATCGTGTCGACGACCACATGGCTCGCCATGTCGATGACCGATACCGAATTGCCTGATCCGTTGGTCACATACACGCGACCGGACACCGAATGCACGCCGACCCCGAACGGTGCGGGACCGACGGCGACGGTCGCGATGACGGTGTTGCTCACCGTATCCAGTACGGACACGTTACCGTCGCCCTCGTTGGTGATGTAGGCGAGTGGCCCGGCCGGCGGAGAAGCGTTCGGCGTCACGCGAACTGTGGCGGAGGCAACACTGGTACCCGCCGCATTGGTGGCAGTGACAGAGCAGGAGTACGTGGTGCCGTTGGCGAGGCCAAAGACGCTGATGGGTGAACCTGCGCCTGATCCACTAACGCCGCCGGGATTGCAGGTTGCGGTGTAATTCGTGATCGGCGAGCCGCCATCCGAAGTGGGCGCCATGAAGGTGATGACGGCAGAGCCACTGGCTGGAGTCGCGCTTCCGATCAATGGCGCACCCGGCGGCGTAGCACCGCCTACCCGGTCGATGGCCACGCCGAAACCTGCGGGGAATGAGCCAACCACCACCGATGCGACGACGGTGTTGGTCGCCGTATCAATCGCCGACACGCTGTTGCTGCTGCTGTTCGCCACGTACACGCGGGTGCCTGCAGGATTCACCACGGCACCCTGCGGAAAGCTTCCGACAGCAACGGTTGCGACCACCGTGTTGCTGC
>JBKJSW010000059.1:0-2568 GCA_046595765.1 Ahniellaceae bacterium | reverse complement strand
CGGTGCAGCCACTGGCGGAGCACGCCAAGCAACTGGTCGGTGTTGACCGGCTTCGCCAGGTAGTCGCTCGCGCCCGCTTCGAGGCATTTCTCGCGATCTCCCTTCATGGCCTTGGCGGTGAGGGCGACGATCGGCAGCGAGCGGAACTCGTGGTTCTCGCGAATCGCACGGGTCGTCTCGTAGCCGTCCATGCCGGGCATCATGATGTCCATCAACACGAGGTCGATGGCATGGTCGTTCTCGACCTGCGTGATCGCTTCGCGGCCGGTGCCCGCGGTGGTCACCTGCATGCCGTGGCGCTCCAGCACCGACGACAGCGCGAAAATGTTGCGCACGTCGTCATCGACCACCAGCACCTTGCGCCCGCTGAGCAGCGCGTCCGATTCGTGCAGACCGCGCACCATCTTCTGCTTGGCGGCAGGAAGGTCGGCGATGACCCGGTGCAGGAACAGCGCGGTCTCGTCCAGCAACCGCTCAGGCGACTCGACGCCCTTCACGATCACACTCTTCGCGGCCTTCTTGAGTCGCGCGCTTTCCTCTGCGGTCAACTCCTTGCCGGTGAAGACGACGATGGGAACTTCCTTCAACTCGGGATGGGTCTGGATCCTGTCGAGCAGCTCGAAGCCCGACATGTCGGGCAACCGCAGGTCCAGCACCACGCAGTCGTAGCGATGCGCGGTCAGCGCGCTGAGCGCCTCCTGGCCGCTGCCCACGGTATCGATCGCGACGTCCTCGTGCCGGATCAATTCCTCGATGCTGAGCCGCTCCTTCTCGTCGTCCTCGACCACGAGCAGGCGCTTCACGCGCGGCAGCGAGAACGCCTTGATGCGGTCGAGCGCTGCCTCGATTGTTTCCGGCGTGGCCGGTTTCGCGAGGTAGGAGAACGCGCCGCGCTCGATGCTCTGGTGACGCTCCTCTTCCACGGTGACGATCTGCACCGGGATGTGCCGCGTGGCCGAATCCTGCTTGAGCCGTGCGAGCACGGTCCAGCCGAGCATGTCGGGCAGGAAGATGTCCAGGGTGATCGCGGTGGGCTGGTAGTCGCGAACGAGGCGGAGCGCGTCGGCACCCCGGTTGGCGACCACTGTCTTGAAACCGCTCTCGCGCGCGAGGTCGCGCAACACCGTGGCATAGCGCGGGTCGTCCTCGACGATGAGCAGGGTGAGGTCGCCCTCGATGATGAGGTGGCGGTCGTCCGGCACTTCTTCCGCCGAGATCTGCGCGGGTACGTGCGTGGACTCGCGCGGCGTGAACGAATGCGCGGACGCGGGGGCAGGGTCGATGTCAATGCGGGCGAAGTTGAGCGGCAGGTAAAGGGTGAACGTACTGCCCTCACCGGGCATGCTGGCGAGCCGGATCTCGCCGCCGAGCAGTCCCGAAATCTCGCGGCTGATGGCGAGGCCGAGGCCCGTGCCGCCGTACTTGCGCGCGGTGCCCGCGTCAGCCTGCTGGAACGCCTCGAACACGATGCGCTGCTTGTCTCCCGAAATGCCGATGCCGGTATCGCGTACCGAAAATGCGACCACCGTGTTGGCCGTGTTGAGATTGGCGTTGTCGGGATTCCAGCCCTCCTCCACGATGCGCGCGCTTACCTCGACGCCGCCCTTCTCGGTGAACTTGAAAGCGTTCGAGAGCAGGTTCTTGAGGATCTGCAGGAGCCGCTTGGGATCCGTGTGCAGGACGCGCGGCAGGCGCGCGTCGAAATCGACCGTGTAGCGGAGATTGCGCCGCTCTGCTTCGTGCCGGAAGCTGCGTTCCACGGTTTCGCGCAGGTGCGCGAACGTGATGTCCTCGCTGTCGACCGTGACGGTGCCCGACTCGATCTTGGACAGGTCGAGGATATCGCTGATGAGGTGCAGCAGGTCGGTGCCGGCCGCGTGGATGGTCTTGGCGAACTCGACCTGGCGCGGATTGAGGTTCTCGTCGGGGTTGTCGCCGAGTTGCTGGCCCAGGATCAGGATCGAATTGAGCGGCGTGCGCAACTCGTGCGACATGTTGGCGAGGAACTCCGACTTGTAGCGCGACGTGAGCGCCAGCTCCGCGGCCTTCTCCTCAAGCGCGCCGCGCGCCTGTTCGATCTCGCGGTTCTTGCGCTCGACCTCGGCGTTCTGCTCTGCCAGCAGCATTGCCTTCTGCGCGATGTCATCGTTGGTCTGCTGCAATTCGCGCTGCTGCGATTGCAGCTCACCGGCAAGCTGCTGCGACTGCACCAGCAGGCCCTCCGTGCGCATGCTCGCCTCGATGGTGTTGAGGACCACGCCGATGGTGCCGGTCAGCTGGTCCAGCAACGCGCGCTGTGCATCGGTGAATTCGCCGAGCGTGCCGAGCTCGATCACCGCCTTCACTTCCTCCTCGAACAGCACCGGCAACACGATCACGCTGCGCGGCAACGATTTGATCAGCCCCGACTTGATGGGCTCCCCGCTCTGCAGGGCGTCGGACGGCACATCGGTGAGCAGGATGCGCTTGCGCTGCGCTGCACACTGCCCGATCAGGCCTTCGCCGAACTGCAGCGTCTGCAGCCCGTTGCTGTTGCCGGCGCTGGCGTAGCCGGCGAGCTCGCGCAGC
>JBKJSW010000057.1:0-5463 GCA_046595765.1 Ahniellaceae bacterium | reverse complement strand
GCCGACATCGGCACGGCGTACGAACGGGCCCATGCCACGGATCCCACCTCGGCCTTCGGCGGCATCATCGCGTTCAATCGTCCGCTCGACCGTGCCACGGCGCGGTTGATCCTTGGTCGGCAGTTCGTGGAGGTGGTCATCGCACCGGAAGTCGCGAGCGACGCGCTCAAGGCTTTCGCGAAGAAGCCGAACGTTCGCGTGCTCGCGTGCGGAGTGTTCGGCGCCGGTTCCGAGGCCCTCGAGGTGAAGCGCATCGCCGGCGCGCTGCTGGTGCAGACGGTGGATCGAGATACCCTGGCGGCGGGCGACTGCCGCGTCGTCACGCGCCGCACGCCGACGCCCGCACAGTTCGAGGATCTGCTGTTCGCGTGGCGCGTCGCGATGCACGTCAAGTCGAACGCCATCGTCTACGCCGGCGACCTGCGCACGATCGGCATCGGCGCCGGGCAGATGAGCCGCGTCATCAGCGCGCGCATCGCGTCGATGAAGGCCGGAGAGGCCGGCTTGCCGGTAACGGGCAGCGTGATGGCGAGCGATGCCTTCTTCCCGTTCCGCGACGGACTCGACGCGGCCGCCGCGGTGGGCATCGAGGCTGTCATCCAGCCCGGAGGTTCGATGCGCGACGACGAGGTGATCGCGGCCGCCGACGAGCACGGGATCGCGATGGTGTTCACCGGGATCCGCCACTTCCGCCACTGAGCCTGCGTCTAGCCGCGCGCACGCGTCTCTCTCATCATGCGCGGATCGGGGGCGAGACTGGAGCACCATGAAGATTCTGCTGATCGGATCCGGCGGGCGTGAACATGCGCTCGCATGGAAGCTGGCGCAGTCGCCGCGCGTCGCCGAAGTGCTGGTTGCGCCCGGCAACGCCGGCACCGCGCGTGAGGCGCTCTGTCGGAACGTCCCGATCCGGGCGAGCGACATCGACGGCCTCATCGACCTCGCCTTGCGCGAAGACGTCGGCCTGACCGTGGTGGGACCGGAAGGTCCGCTCGTCGCCGGCATCGTCGATCGGTTCCGCGCTCGCGGCCTGGCGATATTCGGCCCGAACGCGGCCGCGGCGCAACTCGAAGGCAGCAAGGCTTTCGCCAAGGACTTCCTCGCGCGCCATCGCATCCCGACCGCGTACTACGTAGTGTTCGACGACATGGAACTCGCGCTGCAGCACGTTCGCGACGTCGGTGCGCCCATCGTCGTCAAGGCCGACGGCCTCGCCGCCGGCAAGGGCGTCGTCGTTGCGACGACGGTCGAGGAAGCGGAGGCGGCGGTGCGCGACATGCTGTCGGGCAACGCGTTCGGAGTTGCCGGATCGCGGGTGGTGATCGAGGAATTCCTGGAAGGCGAGGAAGCCAGCTTCATCGTCCTGGTCGACGGCACGAATGCGCAGGCGCTCGCGACGAGCCAGGACCACAAGCGCGCGGGCGAAGGCGACACGGGACCGAATACCGGCGGCATGGGCGCGTATTCGCCGGCGCCGGTGGTGACGCCAGAAGTACACGCGCGCGTGATGCGCGAGGTGATCGAGCCGACGGTGCGCGGCCTGATCGCCGACGGGACGCCGTTCACCGGCTTCCTTTACGCGGGGCTGATGATCGACGCGCAGGGCGCGCCCAAGGTCATCGAATACAACGCGCGCCTGGGAGATCCCGAAGCGCAGGTGCTGCTGATGCGCCTGCGCTCGGATCTGGTGGAAATGATCGAGTCCGCCCTCGACGGGGGACTCAAGCAGTTCGTCGCCGCGTGGGATCCGCGCCCGTCGCTCGGCGTAGTGATGACCGCGGCGCGGTATCCGGAGTCGCCGGTAACAGGCGATCCGATCGATGGGCTGGACCGCGACCTGCCAACCGAGTGCAAAGTGTTCCACAGCGGCACCGCACTCGATTCCGGTGGCACGGTGGTGACCGCAGGCGGTCGAGTCCTGACCGTATGCGCCCTCGGCGATTCGGTGGCCGCCGCGCAGGAGCGCGCCTATGCCGCCGTCGCCACCCTAGGATGGAGCGGCGAAGTCCATCGCCGCGATATCGGCTGGCGCGCCATCGCGCGCGAGGCTGCAGGCTGACCGCATTCGGGCGCTAGCCGCTGCGCGGCTGATCTGGCGCGCCCGGAACCCTGCAGGATGCAGCGCTCGGCAGAAACATTTGCTGCAGTGCGGCGCGCCGCAGGATGCTGCGTTGCGCAACAGCGTTGCGCCACAACACGCGTACAGTCCGCCGGTCCGTACGCCCGCGCATGGGGATGCGCGAGGCGTCAAACGGAGCGTCGACCGATCCCGGCATCGACGCGAAGACTTCGACGTCCATCTTTCTGGGGAGAGTTACATGCTGTCTCGTTATCTGTCGCGCGCGCTGTGCTGCGTTGCTTTGGGCTGTGTCGTTCCTCTCGCGCTGGCTGCGACCGATCCGGTTTCACCCAAGCAACTCGCGGGTCCGCCGGAAGAATTCGCGGCGATGCGCGAAGCCGATCCCGATGCTGCTGCCATCCACTCGAAAGCTGCACTGCTCCCCGTGCAACTCGTCGCTGGCCGTGACGGAACCTACAGCTGGACCGGCCAGTTGCCGGTCGCGTTGAACAGCGCGCGCTTCCTCGTCTTTGCAGGCGACGACCCGTGGCAGGTCGAGCTCAGGAGTCCTTCCGCGACTTCACGCAGCGCCGCGACAATCGCGCGATCTTCGGGGCGAACCGTGCTCGGCATCGAGAACGCACAACACCCCGCCGATCTCTACACACTCAGCGAAGCGGAGAACGGAAACTGGCAGGTGACACTGCGCGCTTCGCCCGGCAGCACCAGCCACCGTGGCTTCCTGTTGATCGAGGGTGACCAGGCGACCGAGCTTGCGTCGTACCAGACGCATCGGCGTCAGTGGCCGGGTGAGCGCATCGGATTCGTGACGATGCTGTCGGGCACTGATCGCAGCGGCGCCGTCGCATTGGGCCGGAGTGCGGGCAGCGTGTCCGCTGCAAACCTGCGGGTCACCGCGCCCGATGGCACTGTCGTCCAGTCGTCCATGCACGACGATGGCCAGCACGCGGACGGCGCCGCCGATGACGGGGTGTACGGCGGCGATTTCGTGGCCCGTCTCGAAGGTCAATACGTCGCACAGGTTGAGGTGCGCGGCAGCGACGCCAGTGGCCAGCCGCTCGCCCGCACGACAGAGCATGTGGTGCCCGTCGTCTCGCGTTCGCTGGATGTCGTCCAGGCTGGCGCGTTTGCCTCCATCGACACCGCTGCCCGCGATCGCTACACGCTCGCCATCCCGGTGGTTGCGCGCCGTCCTGGCCAGCACTATCGAGCCTACGCTGAACTTTGGGGCACCAGCGCTGCGGGTCGCAGCATTCCGGTTGCGTGGCTCGGTGGCATGACGACGCCGGAAGACGGAAGCCTGCAGTTGGGACTGGACGCGCGCTGGATCGCACGCGCCGCCGCGACCGCGCCCTTCGAACTCCGCGCACTGCGCATCGAGGATCCGGATCATTTCGTGACCGTGGCCAGCGCCGAGCGCATGGCACTCAGCCTGCCGAGCGTGGTCCGCAAGCAGGCGGGCAGCGACGTCGCGATCGACGACGCGATGCGCATGGGCGTCAAGCCCGCTGCGCTCGAGGCGCGCGTCGCCGATGCACAGCGCGGGGTCGGCAGCCGACTGCTGCTCGTGCACGGCTATTGTTCCGGCGGCGTCTGGCCGGCGTCGCAGTTCGCCTCTTCTTCCACCTTCCTCGATGTGAACCAGAACCGCACGCACGACGCCTTCGCGCGCCTGATCCAGTCGTTCGGCGCAACGTGGAATTCGTTCGGAATCGTCGCGCACAGCCAGGGCGGCGCCGCGGCGCTGCACCTCTACAACTATTACTGGAGTGGCCTCGACAACGCGACGGGTGCGCGTCTCATCCAGTCAGTGGGCTCCCCCTACCAGGGCACCAACCTCGCCGGCATCCTCGCGGCGCTGGGTTCGTGGTTTGGTGCCGGTTGCGGCACCAACAGCAACCTGAGCTATAGCGGCGCGGCGTCATGGATGGCCGGGATCCCGACCTCCTCGCGCGCCAAGGTCAACTACTACACGACCTCGTTCCGCCTGACCAACTGGTGGACCAACGACTATTGCCATGCCGCCACGGACCTCGTGCTGAGCGATCCCGAAGACGGCACCACGGAGCAGGCGTACGGCCAATTGCCCGGTGCGATCAATCGCGGTCACGTGACGGGGCAGTGCCACACCTCCGGTATGCGTGATCCCGCGCAGACCGCCGACGCCGCGCGCAACGCGACGATGAGTGCGAACGCGTCGCGCTGACCTATCGCAACTCCGTCCTCCCCGCGCGGGGAGGACGGCTGGATGCGGGCTTCAACGCGCAGGCGGGCTCGTGACCGTTGCCGTGGACGCTGCGCGGATCGCGGGCGGCGCGAACAGCAGGTTGCCCGCAGGCCAGGGGCGCGACACGGGCTGCTTGCGCTCGAACTGCTTGAGCCATTCGCGACGCCCCGGCAGGCTCGGCGTGTCGCCGCGCTTGGTGGCGTCGAAGATCGCTTCGGCCTCGTAGCCGACCGCTTCGGTTCCACGGCCGCTGGCCGCCAGCGCCATGGCGAGGGCCTCGGCCAGCTCGCCGTCGGGATTCTGGCGATACAGCGCCTGCGCGACCGACAGGGCCTGCGCTTTTTGCGCGGCCGTCGCCAGTGGACAACTGCTGATGGCCCGCACCTCGACCTGCGCGACACGACCGTCGTTGGTTCGCCGCGCCGCGGTCTGTCGGATCACCGGCAACACGGCCGAACAGCGGTTGGCGAGGGAGGCCGCAGCCACTGCCGAGGCCAGTGCCTGCACTTCGCCACTCGCGCCCGCGGCGGCGAGGTAATGCAGGTACGCGGGCTCCATCTGGCGTACGCGCAGCAAAGCATCGCCATATCGGCGCTGCGCACCGGCGTGTTTCGCGTCCGCCGCTACGGCACGCGCGAGCAATGCGCGCGAGCCCGTGTCGTCGCCGGCGGCTTCGGCCAGGATCGCTTGCGCCAGCAACACGTCGACGTTGCCGGGCGCCTGCTTTTCCGCGATTTGCGCTTGGCTGCGCGCCGCCGCGAAGTCCCCGGCCAGCGCAAGATGCTCCACCAGGGCAAGTCGCACCAGCAGGTTACGGGGCGACTGCGCGACCTTCTGCTCGAGGGCCGCACGAGTGCCGGTCGCGGCGGCCGTCGCGGCGATCGCGCCCGGCGCAGGGCCCGCGCCCGGACCGTTGAGTTCGAGTGCCAGCGGGTCGGCGATGCGCGGCGAAACATTGCCCGCCTGCGCCCGCGCACGCGCGGCCGCGGCCGCGTCGCCCTTGCCGGCATGCGCTTCCGCCAGTCGGGCGTACAGCGCGTTTGCCTGCGGCTCGAGCTTGAGCGCCGCCTCGAACTGCTTCACCGCTTCCGCGAAGTTCTTTTCACGCAACGCGACTTCGGCAAGCAGTGCGGTCGCGGGTGCGAGATCCTTGCGT
>JBKJSW010000388.1:0-4305 GCA_046595765.1 Ahniellaceae bacterium | reverse complement strand
GCGGAACGGGTACCCGATGAAACCGTAATCCGTGAGGATGCGGCGCATGTCGGGATGGCCTTCGAACACGATGCCGAAGAGGTCGAACGCCTCGCGTTCGAACCAGTTCGAGGCCCGCCAAATCTCCGTCAGCGAGGAAAGCGTGGGAGCCGCCGAGTCCGAGCACCGAGCCCTTAGCCTGACCCGCCAATTCCTGCTGACCGACAGCAGATGCACCACCACCGCAAACCTTCCCGACTCGGACGCGCCGCGCGGCCTGTCCCCCCACGCAAATCGCCCCGGCCCGTGCCGGCCTTCGACGCCACGCGAGAAACCCTCGTCCGAGACATCCCAGGTGTCCCACTCGTCGAGTCCGTAACCGAGGTAATCGACGCCGCAGAGGTCGATCAACTGCTCGAAGGCGAAGTCCGGATCGTCGCGCAGTAGCCGCGCCGTCGCGGCCCAGTCGGATGGCGCCACTTCCAGGGTGACCTGGTCGAAAGCGATGCCGAGCGTGAGCGCTCGATCGCCCAGCCGCGCCCGCAGTGACTCGAGCAGCGCCGACTCACGGCTCATGACTTGCGTCCCACCGTGCTGGTGCGCCGGATCTTCTTCTGCAGCTGGAGGATGCCGTAAATCAGCGCCTCCGCCGTCGGCGGACAACCCGGCACGTAGATGTCGACAGGCACGATCCGGTCGCAGCCGCGCACCACTGCATACGAGTAGTGATAGTAGCCACCGCCGTTGGCGCAGCTGCCCATCGAGATGACCCACTTGGGCTCGGGCATCTGGTCGTAGACGCGCCGCAGCGCAGGCGCCATCTTGTTGACCAGGGTACCGGCCACGATCATGACGTCGGACTGCCGCGGACTCGGGCGGAACACCACGCCATAGCGATCGAGGTCCAGGCGCGCGGCGCCGGCATGCATCATTTCGACCGCGCAGCAGGCAAGGCCGAACGTCATCGGCCACATTGAACCCGTCCGCGCCCAGTTGACCAGTGCATCGACGGAGGTGACGCCGAAACCCTTCTCCAGCAGCGGATTGTCACCGGCGGGACGCAGGATGTCGTCCACCTGGCCGATCGGCAGCGGGTTGTGCATCACCTCGGAGACGCGGTCGATCACTCCCATTCGAGCGCGCCTTTCTTCCATGCGTAGATGAAGCCAACGAGCAGCAGCACGAGGAACATGGAGACTTCGACCAGCGCGAGCATTCCGATCCGGGTGAATACGACGGCCCACGGCACGAGGAAAGCAATTTCGAGGTCGAACACGATGAACAGGATCGCAAACAGGTAATAGCGCACGTCGAACTGCATGCGCGCATCCTCGAATGCCTCGAATCCGCACTCGTAGGGCGCGAGCTTGTCGGCGCCAGGCTTGCTCGGCCCCAGCACGGAGCCGAGTGCCAGCAACGCGATCGCGATCACGGTAGCCACCGCGAGGAACAGCAACACCGGCAGGTATTGCGACAAATCCATCGGTCGATGCTTCCGTTACGTTCGATCGCCCGGGCAACCCCGGCCGAAAAAATTGCATTGCGGAAAATCAGGACGGCGCGTCGAATCAACGCGCCGTCGGTAATGGTGCCCAGGAGAGGACTCGAACCTCCACGACTTTCGCCGCTACCACCTCAAGGTAGTGCGTCTACCAATTTCGCCACCTGGGCTTTGACACATTGAAACCCGGCGAACACCTGCAGCGTGCGCGCCGGTCGAAGCAAACATCTTTTGTTGCAGAAGCGAGTCTATCGCGCGGGCTTGTCGTCCGTCTGCGCTGCCGGCGGCGGCGACGGGACGTCGGCCGAGGCGGGCGCCGCAGCTAGCGGAGCGGCAGGCGCGATGGTGAGTCCACCCGATGTGGTCGAACCTTTTGCCGGAGCGGGCTTCGCGCCGGGAGCGCGAGGCACGTCGGAAGCGGGCGCCGTCTTTGCGGGCGTGCTCTCGGTGGTGGTCTCGCCCATGACGCCGAGGTCGATGTCGCGCGCGACACCCGTCCCGCGCGACACGTACATACCCATGCCGAGGGTCAGCACGAAGAAGCTCGTCGCGAGCACCGCAGTGGAACGCGTCAGGAAGGAACTTGCTCCGCGCGAACCGAATACCGTCGCCGAGGCCCCGGCGCCGAAGCTGGCGCCAGCGGTGGCACCGGCGCCACGCTGGAGCAGGATGAAAGCGGTCATGGCGATCGCGACCAGCACGTAGACGACGTTGAGGGCATTGAGCAGCATCTTGATTCCCGACTTTGGACCAACACGATTTGGGTGCGAAGGTGCGGCCTCTCAAGCCGCCGCGTCGCAAATGGCGAGGAAATCGCCAGCGACCAGTGACGCGCCGCCGATGAGACCGCCATCGATATCGGGCTCCGCGAACAGTTCGCGCGCGTTGCCCGGTTTCACGCTGCCTCCGTACAGGATCCGCAGCGAGCCGGAGAGTTTAGCATCGTGACGCGCCAGCTCGCTACGCAGGAATCCATGGGCCGCCTGTGCCTGCTGCGGGGAAGCCGTGCGACCCGTGCCGATGGCCCAGACGGGCTCGTAGGCCAGGACCGAGTGCGCGAAGGCCGCGACACCCGCCTTGGCCACCACCGCCGCCAACTGCCGGGCCAGCACCGCTTCAGTTTCTCCCGACTCGCGCTGGTCGAGGGTCTCGCCCACGCAGAGGATCGGCATGAGGTTCACAGCCTGCGCGGCGACGAACTTGGCGGCGACCAGTTCATCACCTTCGCCATGGTGCTGGCGCCGTTCCGAATGTCCGACGAGCACGTAGCGGCAGCCAATGTCGGCGAGCATGCTGCCCGCGATCTCGCCGGTGTAGGCGCCCGCCGCGTGCCGGCTCAGGTCCTGTGCGCCGAACTGCAGTGCATCCCCGCCGAAATCGCTCACCAGCATCGGCAAGTGCACGAACGGAGCCAGCAGCACGACATCGCAGGGAGCCGCGGTATGGGCGGCCACGGCCTGCGCCAGCGCATGCGCACTGACCCGATCGCCGTGCATTTTCCAATTGCCAGCTACCAGCTTGCGGCGCATGCAGTCTCCCTTCGAGGTGCGCGCAACCTGCGCGCAGGATTCGAGTATCGGGTTAATCGTCGAGATTGGAAACACCGACCCAACGCGCCGAGGGGGCAACGCTCATCACCGGAGCGTTTGCCAACATCGGTGCCATCGGGCGAGGCGTCCCGCGACACGTCAGCGGCGTGGTCATCCGATGCTGGCGAGTACCTTCAAACATCTGTCGCCAACCTCTCGCGGACACGTCGATCCGCCGTCAGTCGGGCAGTTATCGTGAGAGCCGCTGACGAGCGCTTCGCCCCGTTCGCGCTAATAGCCAACGCTTCCACGGGATTCAAATCCGGTTAAGCAGAACGACCCCTTTTTCACATGGCGCACACCAGGCCAACGCCAATTTCCACTCCCCGCAAAAACCAGAGGAAACACAGGATGGCCAAGTCCAAGTACGACGCCGCCCAGGTCAAGGAACTGCTACTTCAGGCTCTCGAGACGGAACGTGGCGGCATCAAGATTTACGAGAATGCGATCAAGTCAGCGGTCAACGACGATCTGCGCAAGGAATGGAAGGAGTACCTTGACGAGACGCGTACGCACGAGAAGGTGCTGACCAACGTCTTCGCCGAACTGGGCCTCGACACCGAGGAGCAGAGTCCCGGGCGCAAAGTCGTGGCGCACCTGGGTGCATCGCTCGTCGCCGCCATCCAGATGGCGCGCGCCACCGCGGATGCGGCGAGCGCAGAACTCGTCGCTGGCGAATGCGTCGTGCTGGCCGAGACCAAGGACCATATGAACTGGGAGCTGATCGGCCATGTAGCCGAGCACGGCACGGGTCCGGAAGCGAAAGTCCTCAAGGCGGCGTTCGACGCCGTCGAGCAGGACGAGGATCACCACCTGTACCACACGACCGGATGGACACGGGAGCTGTGGATCCAGTCGCTCGGGTTTCCCGCCGTCCTGCCGCCTCCCGAGGACGTCAAACAGGTCGAAACCGCGATCGGCGCGTCGCGCGCGGAACAGGCACGCGACGAAATGCTCAATTAGCAAACGCCCGGCGGGCACCCGGTCTGTGGGTTGCTGCCATCAGGTAACGGGCCGCGCGAGCGCGGCCCTTTTTTTGACGCCGGAGCTACTTGAGCTTGATCTCGCGCAGGCGCTCGTCCAGGTAGTCCTGCGCCGTGATCGCCTGCGGATATCGACTCGGACGACTGGCGTCAATCGTCGAAGGCAACACGTCGATCAGGAAGTCCGGATTCGGGTGCAGGAAAAACGGCGTCGAGTACCGCGGCTTGCGCGAACCATCGCCCGGCGGATTGA
>JBKJSW010000322.1:0-6503 GCA_046595765.1 Ahniellaceae bacterium | reverse complement strand
GATCCATCGTGTCTTCGGTGCCGAATGCCGAAACGTCTCCCAGAGCATCGGGACGTACTCGCCTTCGAGGCTCAAGCCGACGATGTGCCTGACGCTGACCCGATCCGGATCGCCGCGCTTCAGTCGATAGGTGATGTACACCGAGCGATGCCGGCACTTGCAGGTGCGGCGCAGCAATTGCTGATCCCATCCGCTCGGCGCCAACTCGTCCCAGATGAAGGCGGCAATGCTTTTCGACCCGCACACGGACAGCCACGTGGGCCGGTCGCCGCAGGAGAAGCATTGCCACCCGTATCTCGCCATGGAGGTCGTTGCCTGAAACAGCCGCATTGATTGACACCGCAAGCGCCTGATGGCGATCGCCGCTGGCGTCACGCCGAGGCGAATGATGCGGCCAATCTGGCCCCGATTACCATCGCGATAGCGCGCGAAGGTGTGACGTTCGACCAGGCTCTGCGCTTCCATGCGCTCGCCTAATCGAATCCTGCCCGAAACTTTTCGATTCCGCATCCTGCTCCATCGAAAAGCCCGGCCCGCACATGCATGTGCGTGCATTCGGCGGCGCGCGGCAGTGCCGCGCGAGATCTCCGCCTCATCCTGTTTCGGGCGTTCGGCGGGGTGAGTTGACGCCGCTTGCGCGGCATTGCCGCGCGCGTCGGCGAACGCCAGCGGCATGCAGGCCGCTGGCTGGACCGCGCCAGTGGCGCGACAAGTCCCGCGTCACGTCCGATCACACTCGCTATAAAGCGCGAAGTCGTGACGTTCGACCAGGCTCTGCGCATCCATGCGCTCGCCAAGTCGAATCCGGCCCGAAACATCCTGTTTCGGGCGTTCGCCGGGTCGCGCCAGTGGCGCGACAATTCCCGGCTCACCCCGATTTCATGGAGGTCTTGACGACTTTCCAGGCGCCGCTTTCCTTGACCATCGCGGCGGTTCCGGTGCTCTTGGCGCCGCTTTCGTCGGTCCCTTCGAGCGTGAGCTCGGCGGTGTCGCCGAAGTCCTGGCCGCCGGTGATCCTGATCGAGGTCGGCGCGAACGCCTTCATCATTTCCAGCATCTTCGGGAAGTCCGGATCCTTGCGCGCCTCCTCCATCTGCCCGCGCGTCTCCGCCCCAGCGGTCGCCAATAGGCCCTCGATATCACCCTTGCGCATGGCGTTGAAGTTGGCCATGTAGACCTTGCCCAGCTCTCCGCCGCCTGCCGGTATCGGCTTGCCCTTGGGCAGTGGCGGCGCGGCGGCTGCGGCCGCGGCGGTTTCGCCGGCGGCGACGCCGAAGTGCAGGTCGCACGTCAGATCGTCCGCGTCACCTTCGAGCTTGAAGGTGCCGCTCAGGCCATCGGTGCTCTTGCCCACCAGCGTCAGGGCACCGATGCCGCTGCCCGACTGCGACAGGCTGGTGCCACCGGCATTGAACTGCATCGCCCACACTTCGTTCTCGTCGTTGATCGACAACTGCACGCGCGCACCGTCCTTCGCTTCCCAGACCTGGTCGCGGATCGCGTCTTCCTTGTCCTCGGCGCGGCCGATTGCCACCTTGTCGAGCGCAACGGAGGAGAACACCAGCACGCGATCCTGCTTGGCCTCGTCGAAGGTATTGGGTTCGGTGAAATAGACGCCATCGACGAACGTGTATTCCTGGCCGTCGTTGCGGCAGGTGCCGCCGGTATCGCCTGCTAACGCGGGTAGAGCGGCGCACAACAGTACGGCCGCGGCGATGGCGCGGTTGCGTGTGGAAACGATGGAAATGTCGTTGCGCTTCATGGACTCCCCCTTGGTGTGCCGATACAAACAGATACGCAGGATGCGGGCGATTCCTGCCACGGGCGACGATCCACCCGTCGGGCGGTTCCGTGGCATCGTCAACCGGCGAACAGGCTCGCGCAGCGTGCGCCTCCCGGGTCGTTGCAGCCACGGGCCTCTGGCCCCTGGCGTTCGGTGGATCGCGCCAGCGGTGCGACAATTCCCGCCTCACCCGCGCCACCCATTATCGTAGTCGGATGTATCTCGATTACTACGGCCTGCGCGAACCCCCCTTCGCGATCACCCCCGACCCGCGTTTCGTGTATCTGTCGGAGCGACATCGGGAGGCGCTGGCCCACCTGCGCTACGGCATCGCGCAGGGCGGCTCCGGCGGTTTCGTATTGCTGACTGGCGACATCGGGACCGGCAAGACGACCTTGAGCCGCCTCCTGCTGGAACAACTGCCGGACGGGACGCAGGCGGCGCTGCTGCTCAATCCCCGCGTCAGCGCGCTCGAACTGCTGCAGAGCCTCTGCGACGAGCTCAAAGTGGACGTCGACCCGTCGACACGGAACTCCACCAAGTCGCTGGTGGACGCGCTCAACGCGCACCTGCTCGGGGCGCATGCGCGTGGCGGCGAAGTCGTCGTGTTGCTCGACGAAGCCCAGAACCTTTCGACCGAAGCACTCGAGCAGGTCCGGTTGCTGACCAATCTCGAGACACCTACCGCAAAGCTGTTGCAGATCGTCCTGCTCGGCCAGCCGGAATTGCGCGAGGTGCTCGCGCGCGCCGATCTTGCCCAGCTCGCGCAGCGGATCACCGCGCGCTACCACCTGGGTCCGCTCGACCCGCACGAAACCGGGAATTACCTCCGCCACCGCCTCGCAGTCGCGGGCTCGAAGCGCTTCCCCTTCTCCGCTGCCGCAGTGCGCGCGCTGCATGCCCGGTCCGGCGGCGTGCCACGGCGTATCAACATCGTTGCCGATCGGGCGCTCACCGGTGCCTACGCGCAGCAAGCGAACGACATCAGCGTCGACCTGGTGCAGCGAGCCGCGGACGAGGCGCTCGGCGAAACCTCGACGCGGCGACGCCCGTGGTTCGCGCTGGCCGTGGGCGTGCCGCTCATGGTCGCGGTGCTGGCATTGGCGCTCAGCGCTTCGCGCAGGCCCGCGGCGGCGCTGCAAACGCCCGCCGCCGCCGCACGCCACCCCATGCCGGCGCCTTCGTCGCGCGACCGCGCCGCAGCTTCCGGCGCCGCGACACCGTGGGCGAAGCGGGCGGCGGGCGCCATGGAGGTACTGGCGCAACCCGATGAGCGCGTCGGGCCGCTACTGCGCGACGACGCGGCGTGGCAGCGCCTGCTCGGCGAATGGTCCATTCCCGCCGCGCTCGGCGCGGCCGGGTGCCGGACTGAACTTGCATCCGGCATGTACTGTCTGGAAGGCGTGGGTAGCCTCGAACGCTTGCGCCGGCTCGGCGCACCGGTACTGACGACGGTCGAATTCGACGGCGCGCAGCGGCAGTTGCTGCTGGTCGCGATCGACGACGACGCGCTCACGTTTGCCGCGAGTCACGGCGTGCGCGCGGTGGCGCGTGACGCTTTCGAGCAGCGCTGGCTGGGACAGTTCCGTGCGGCGTGGCGCGTCCCGGGTGACTTGCCGCCGACACTCGCCCAAGGTGCCAAGGGCGCCAGTGTCGAATGGCTTGAACGCGCCCTCGTCGCCGCGCGCATTCCGGTCGACTCCATGCATCGCGCGGGTCGCTACGATGTCGCGCTAGTCGATGCGGTGCGTAACCTGCAGCGTCGCTTCGGTCTGCTCGAGGACGGCATCGTAGGCCGCGAAACACAATGGATACTTGCCAGCCGTCTGGCGGCGGCCGACGGTGATTTCGCCGAGCCATTACCTCGTTTGTCCGCCCCGCCGCCGCGTCCCCTAGACTCCCAGCCCTCGCGGGCCGATTGATGCCATGTCGCTGATCCTTGAAGCACTGAAGCGGTCCGAAGCGGAGCGTCGCCTCGGCGAAGCGCCCGATCTGCTCGCGCCCGCGCCGGAGTTCGCCGGCATGGCGCCGGCGCGGACCGTGCCGCTGGGGCTCATCGCCGTCTTCACGACCGCGCTCGTGCTGGTCATCGGGTTCGCCTGGTGGTGGTTCGCACTGCGCGAAGCGCCGGCCCTGGCGCCGCGCATGGCGGCAGTGACCGACGCCTCTGACGACGAAGCAGGCGTGTCCCCCCGCGGCCCGAGTACCGTGAGCGACGGCACTCCCGCATTGCTTGGCATTCCGCCAAACGCCATCCCGCAACCGCAACCTTCGATACCAGAGCGCACACCCGCCGCAGCATCGACTGTGGTTCCGGATCCCACCGCACCCTTGCTGCCGCCCGATACCGTGGTCGGCAGTTCTCCCGTGCCGGTCGAGCCGCAGGCCACGCCGACTGCCATCGCGCCGGTGGCGCCGCCATCGCCCGCGAGCGTCCCGACACCCACCACTCAGCCCGCAACCGCCGTTGTCGACCCTGCCGGGGCGGGCGTCAGTAGCGCGGATCCAAACGCGCCCGCGATGCCGGCGCCATCACCCGAAAGCAGTACGCCGCCGGAAGTCGTGCAGGAGTCGCCCGCGTCGAACCTGCCCGATCTCAGCGACCTGCCGCTCGCGGTTCGACAGGCGCTGCCGCCGCTCGTGTTGAACATGCATCTCTATCGCGCCACGCCGGCGGATCGCGTGGTGATCCTCGATGGCCAGCGTCTCGGTGAAGGCGGTATGGCCGGTGACATCCAGGTCGCCGAGATCCGCAGCGACGGCGTGGTGCTGGTTGCGAAGGGTCAACGCTTCCTGCTCTCGCGCCTGCCTCGCTAGACGCGTCCGCAGATAACGCGCGCGTGTTCGTCCGCATCGAGACTCGGCCGCGCAATCGACCTCCCTGGGCAACGCTTGGCATCGCGCTGGTCGCTGTCGGCGGCTTCCTGTTGCTGGAATCGCTGGACGAGACGCAGCGCCGCGCGGCACTGATCCGCTTCGGCGTGACACCCGGAATCCTGTCCGCGTTGTGGTCGTCGCCGCAGGTGGCGGAGCTATCGAGGTCGATCACCGCCGCGTTTGCCTCGCTGGCGATGCACGCCAACTGGTTGCACCTGCTCGGCAACCTCGTGTTCCTGCTGATCTTCGGGCCGCCCTCGGAGCGCCTGCTCGGACCCACGCGCCTGCTGGTGCTTTTCCTCATTGGCGGCGCGCTCGCGAACGTCGCCGGTGCACTGACGCTGGGCGCATCCGCGGCGCCCATCGTCGGTGCCAGTGGCGCGGTGTCGTCCATCGTCGGCGCGTACCTCGCGCTGTTTCCGCGCTCGCACCTCGGGCTGGTGCTGCCGCTCGGTCTCTTCCTCGAGTTCGTGCGCGTGCCGACCGCTTGGCTCATCGGCGTGTGGGCGGTCATCCAGGTGCTGTTCGCATGGATCGATCCTTCGTTCGGCCGCGTCGCGTGGTCGATCCACATCGCCGGCTTCATCGCCGGCGTGCTGTTCGCCCTCGGCTCGCGCGCGGCGATCGCGCGTCGGCAACGCAATTGACCCTGCGCCAACCTGCGCTTCGATAAGATCGCGCCATGACCAAGCCCACGCGTCTGTTCAAAGTCAGTTTCCTCAACCAGGGTCGCGTTTACGAGTTGTACGCGCGGCGCGTCGGCGCCAGCGACGTACTCGGATTCACCGAAATCGCCGATCTCGTGTTCGAGCCCGGCGGACTCGTGGTCGATCCGACCGAGGAGAAACTGCGCGACGAGTTCCGCGACACGCGGGTGTTGCACCTGCCGATGCACGCCGTGCTGCGCATCGAGGAAGTGGATCGCCGTGGACCGCTCGCGATCCGTGACGCCACCACGGGCGAAAAAATCATGCCGTTTCCCGTGCCCAGTCCGCGCGGTGCGTGAGCTGCACAGGTGCTGCCTTTGTAGAGCGGAGCCTGCTCCGCTGCACTGCGCGCACCCAGCGGAGCAAGCTCCGCTCTACGAAAGCATCGCTCGCGGTGTTGCATGACGCGTGACCCGCCCCTACCACCGTTCGAAACGCACACCGTGGACAACCAGCCACCGGAGTTTGCGCCGCGCGACCTGTGGGCGTCGGACGTCGCGCTGCGCGAAGGGGTCGCGCGCGAAGGCGGCCAGGCGTTCACCGAACAGCTAGCCGCCTACGGCGTACTTGCCGGTGACGTGCTCTATCGCATCGGATTCGACGCACACCGCGTCAAGCCGCGCCTGCGCACCCACGATCCGGGCGGGCGGCGCATCGACCGCGTCGAGTTCCATCCGAGTTATCACGACGTCATGCGCAGTGCCATCGAGCACGGCGTAGCCGGATTGTCGTGGTGCGATCCGCAACCGGGCGCGCACGTCGCGCGGGCGGCACTGAGTTACCTGCACCACCAGGTCGAGCCAGGCTCCAGTTGCCCGTTGACCATGACGCACGCGGCGGTTCCGGTGCTGCGGCGCGAACCGGCGCTGCGCGAATGGGCGGACAAGGCCGCCCTGCCCTGTTACGACCCGCGCGACGTGCCGATCGAGCGCAAGCGTGGCGTCACGATCGGCATGGGCATGACCGAGAAGCAGGGCGGCAGCGACCTGCGCTCCAACACAACGACCGCGACGCCGCTGGAGGCGCCAGACGAGTACGCGATCGTCGGGCACAAGTGGTTCTATTCCGCGCCGATGTGCGACGCGCACCTGGTCCTGGCGCAAGCACCTGAAGGTCTCACCTGTTTCCTGTTGCCG
>JBKJSW010000234.1:0-5350 GCA_046595765.1 Ahniellaceae bacterium | reverse complement strand
ATCGCGCGCCACAGTTCGTTCTGCAGGTAGCCGAAATAATTGTAGGGATCGGCGTAGACACCGAGGTCCCGGCCGAGTGACTCGGCGTACAGGCCCCAGCCTTCGGAGAACGCGGTCTCGCCACCGAAGCGCCGGAACTTGGGCAGGCCCGTCAGTTCCTGCTGTAGCGCGAGCTGGAAATGGTGGCCGGGGATCGCCTCGTGCAAGTACAGGTCTTCGGCGTCCCAGGTCTTGCGCGTGGGCAGGTCGTAGGTATTGACGTAGAAGAGGCCGGGGCGCGTGCCGTCCTCGCTCGGGGTCTGGTACGAGCCGCCAGAGGCCGACTGCGCGCGGAAGGGCTCGACCGCACGAATCTCGAAGCCCGATTTCGGGATCAACGAGAACAGGTCAGGAATTTTTTTATTGATCGTTGCCTCAAGCCCGCGGTAATGCGCGAGCAGCGCAGGCTCGTCCTTGAACGAGAAGCGCGGGTCGTTCTGCATGAAGACGAAGAAGTCTTTTAGCGACCCCTTGAAGCCGACCTGCCGCATGACGCCACGGATGCCTTCGTGGATGCGGGCGACCTCATCGAGGCCCAACTGGTGGATCGCTTCCGGCGACATGTCGGTGGTGGTCGAGTTGCGCACATTGAATGCGTACCAGGCCTGGCCGTTCGGCAGGGCATCCAGACCAAAGCTTTCCCGCGTCTTCGGCATGTACTCGTCGGCGACGTACGCGCGTAAGCGGCGCATCGCCGGCAGGATGTCGTCGTCGATCATGTCGCGATAGGCGGCCGTCAAGCGTGCCTTTTCCGGAGCCGCAAACGTCGCCGGCATGTTGGTGATGGGCATCCAGAAAAGCGTCGCTTCTGCGTTGGGCTTGATCACGTTGTCGAGCTGCGGCAGCACCTTGACCATCAGCGGCCGCGGCTGTACCACCCCCGCCAGGACGCCTTCGCGCATGTTGGCGATGGCCTGGTCGGCCAGCACCGGGAAGCGCTTGCCGCGCGCCAGCCAGTTGTCGTAATCCTTGACCGTCTTGAACGGCTGCGCGCCGGTCCCGGAACCGAACTGCACCACGAGCGTCGTGAAGTTGCCGAACTGGTTGACGGGCTGCATCCAGCCCGGGAATTGCTCGCTCTCGAGGGATTGTTCGAGGTCGCGCACGAAGATCTGGTAGCTGATGAGGTCCTGGCCTGCGAGACCTCCCGCACCGAATGCGCGCACCTTCTCCAGCCACCGGGTGTTGAACGCATGGGTCTCGTCGCGGAATTCCTTCGAGAGCGTATTCGGCAACAGGTCGTTGTAGCGGGGATCACCCTGGAAGGTGGCGGAGATCGGATTGCGCGCGAGCGATTCTTCCCAGAAGACTTCGTACAGCGCAGTGAGTTCGGCTGCCTTTGCGTCAGCGGGCGCCGACGCCCTGGTGGACGGCGCCGTCGGGACGGCGCTGGTCGCATCGGCGATGGGCGCATTGGCGCAGCCGCCGAGTGCTAGCGCGAGTGCAGCGGTGAGCAGGGCATTCCGGGGCGCGCGCATCGATTCTCCAAATACTTTCCTGGCCAGCGTCGCAGGCTGGCGGTCACGCGCGTGCGCGGCATGGGCCATAAGTCACCGCGTTGCTGCGCGGCTGCAGCTGCCGACAGGACTCGAATCGCGCCGATGGCGCGAGCTGCCTCAGGCTCAGGCGCGGGCCGCCTCGAGCTTCATGCGCGTGGCGGTGCTGCGGCCGAGCCAGCGTTCGATGACGCCGTGCATGAGGTAGATCACCGGAATCAGGGCGATTGCGGCAAGCACCTTGTACCCGTAGTTGACGGTGCCGACTGCAAGGAAACGGTCGATCGACCAGTGCTGCGGACCCAGCACGAACGCGATGTACAACACGATGAAACTATCGACGAGCTGCGAGACGAGAGTCGAGGCAGTGGCGCGCAGCCACAGCTTGCGATCACCGGTGAGGCGCCGGACGTGGTGGAAGATGGAGACATCGAGCAGTTGCCCGATCAGGAAGGCCACCAGCGAGCCGCCGATGGTCCAGAGGCCCTGGCCAAACAGTGCGGCGAATGCGGCCTGCTGGTCCGGCACGCCCTGCGTCGACATCGCCCCGATCCACCAGGCCGCGGGTGCGAGACGGATGGCGATAAATGCGAAGGCGAACGCATAGACGATGAGCAACGCCGTCAGCCATGAGATGAAGCGCACGCCGCGACGGCCGAAGTATTCGTTGATGACGTCGGTGAGTACGAACACGGCGGGCCACAGCAGCACGCCGGCAGTAAAGTCCAGCGTGCCGCTCTGGCCGAACAGGCGCCAGTTGACGTTCGGCAGGCCTAGCGTTGGTTCAAGGGCGAAAATCTTCACGCCGACGAACTCGGCCAGCAGCGCGTGCGTGACGAACACCGCGCACAGGAACACGAACAGGCGTTGACTGCGGTCGTGCGTCACGCATCGGTTCCTGGCGGCCGGATCGCCGGAGTGTCGCATAGCTGGCGTGGCGCGTCCCTGCTAGGGCCGCGCCTTGCGCGCCGGCAAGGACAGGCCGGTAGTTAACGCACGCCGACTTCGCGCACAAGTCGAAAACCGATCCAGGGAGCTCCGGCGGAACTGCTTTGCACAGTCGGGGTGGTCAGGACGGAGTCGTCGAGGCCGCTGCGAAACGAGCGTCCCAAAGCCACGTAACGTGCGCACTTGTCGCCCTGATCCGCGCAATCGGAGGTCCACTCACTCGCATTGCCGGCGATGTCCCGCAGGCCGATGGATGTCGCGGCGAACGCTCCGACCGGTGCCGTGTAGCGTGCGCCGTCCGTGCAGGGGTGCGCGTTGCGTGCCGTCTCGGTTCGCAAGGCGCCGGCCAGGGAACCCGCGAGCGAACCGGAGTCCAGCACGTTGCCGGCTGCGCACTCGGAGTCGCTGGCGACGTACGTCGCCGCCGCGTGTTTCCACTCGGATGACGTCGGCAGCCGGTAGCGCGCGTGCACCCGTGCGGAGAGCCAGTTGGCAAAGGCCACCGCGTCGTCATGGCTGACGCACACGGCGGGGTGCCGCGTGTCCTGACTGAAGCCCGGGCTGCGCCAATCCTGGCGCGACAGCATCGCGCGCAGTCCACCCTCGCGGCAACGGGCAGGGCGGCGCGACGTCGCGCGTACGAAGGCGTCGAACTCGCCCACGCTCACTTCGCTGCGCATCATGGCGAAGCCGCGCTCGACCTGTGAATCGCCGACCCGCGCCGGCACGTAGACGAGTGGTGGGCCGCCGGTATCGCGCATGGGGGCGCCGGCCTCCGGCAAGGCGGCGACCTGGTCATAGAGGCGCTTGAGATCGGCGTGGCGTGTGCCGATCGCGGCGACGATTTCAGTCAAGGGCGGCAGCGCGTCCTTGTCTTCAGCGACGAGCGCGGCGGCCAGCGGAGTGCGTACCCGTTCGGACAACTCCGCGTCGAGCTTCCGCCACGACGCTGCCGCGCGGGTTCGCGTTGCCTCGGCGAATCCGCCAGCAGCCGTGTAGTCCTCGGCCGCCGCGGTCCAGTTTCCCTTTGCCGTCGACTGGTCGATGCGCACGGACACTGCCGAGAGGAGTTGCTCGACGGCGGTGAGCACAGCGGGATCGTCGGGTGTATCCGCCGCGAGCGTGCGCAGTCGAGCCGCCGCATTCGCGATGTCGGGTTCGAATAAGCGGCCCTGCTGGATCAGTCCGAGCGCCTCCGCGAGCAAACGCTCGCGCTCTGCCACGGGCAGGGCCGCTCCGGACGCCACCACGAGTGGAGGTATGACCTCGTCCTGGACGGGCGCGACCGGGGCCTGCGCCGCGGCGACCGGTGCGGGCGAAAAGAATATCGGAGTCTCACTTTCAAGGAAGCGCGGCACCAGCGTCCAGGACAGCCAGCCGATCGCGCCGATCAGCAGAGCGACCGCCAGCCCGAGTGCCAGCGGCGAACCTGTCGGCGCGCGGTCGTGGTGCGCAGCCGCGGCGATTTCACGCGTATTGACTGTGCTTTCGGTCTGCGCGGCATCCTCGATCGCCTGCAACATTTCGCGCGCCGACTGGAAACGTTGCGCGGGCTGCTTGGCCAGGGCCTGTTCGATCACCGGTTGCCAGTTGCGCAAGCCGGGACCGAGTTGCGGAATCGGATCCTGCGTGTGCGCCAGCGCCACCGCGAGTGAATCCGAACCGTGGTAAGGCACGTCGCCCGTGAGCATCTCGAAGAGCACCACGCCGAGCGAGTAGAGGTCCGCGCGGCCGTCGAGCCGCATGCCGCGCGCCTGCTCAGGGCTCATGTAACCGCTTGAACCCAGCGTACGGCCTTCCGCCGTCACGCGCTGGTCGTGCTCCGACGAAATCGCGATGCCGAAGTCGGTGAGGCGCGCATTGTCGGATGCATCGAACAGGATGTTCTCGGGCTTGACGTCGCGGTGCACGACGCCTTGCGCATGCGCATACTCGAGCGCGTTGCAGATGCGTCGCAACACAGCGACCAGCTGTTGCGGCCGCCCGCGCAGGTCGCGCTTGGACAGGTCGCCGTTGGGCAGGTAGGGCATCGCGTAGTAGAGGTGCCCGTCTGCGGTGCGGCCGACATCGTGGATGCCGACGATGTCGGGATGCTCGAGCCGCGCGATGGTGCGGGCCTCGCGTTCGAACCGCACCGACAGGTCGCTGCTCTGGTTCGGGCGGTTGCCGAGCACCTTGATCGCGACCTGCCGAGTGAGCGACATCTGTTCGGCGAGGTACACATCCGCCATGCCGCCCGTGCCCAGCCGGCTTTGCAGTCGATAGCCCGCAATCGACGGTAGCGCGGCGTTGCCTGGGGTCGGCGCTTCGATCATGTGGGACGGCGACGGGAAACGAAGGGGATGGTACTGCAAGGTTTTCCGGGGCCCCACGCCTTCCGCTTGCAGATGCACCGCTCGTTCACGCAACGGCCGGTTCGGCGCTGGGAAGCTGTCTACGCCGAATATGCAGTTGCTTGCGCAGCGGCGCGGCGACGCAGCCGTCGTCCGCGCAGCCGGACGTCTCGAACCATTCGAGGTGCCGCCCGCCGCAATGGGTCGCCAAGTATTCCGAGAATTGACTGCGTACAGCGAGAGACTGGTAAGCAAGCAACGCAGGGCGTAAAACATCGCTGGACATCGCGTGTGGACCCCAGCGCCGCCGGGTGTCGCCGCAGATATGCAAGCAGGAGGACATCATGTCTTTTCGTTGGTGGGCGCGAAGCATCGCTTCGTGGTTTTTCTCGGCAATCATTGTGTCGGCGAGTCCGGTCTCGGTCGCGAGCGAGTTCGATCTGCTGCTATTGAACGGTTTCGAGGAATGCGCGCTGGCCTACCCGGATGCCGACCTCGATAGCTTCGGTTCGGCGTTCGGGGTTGCAAGTCGCT
>JBKJSW010000198.1:0-9095 GCA_046595765.1 Ahniellaceae bacterium | reverse complement strand
CTGCGTGCAGAGGCCGACGGCAGCATCCAGGTCGTCTGCGATTTCGCCAGTTCGATCGGTGGCCCGGCGTATCGCGGCACGTTCAAGCCGGTTTTCTTCGGCTGATCGCGCGCCCCGTGGCCGAGGCCGCGCGAGCGTCGTCGCAGAAAGTGGTGCCGGCACCCGGATTCGAACTGGGGACCTATCGCTTACAAGGCGATTGCTCTACCAACTGAGCTATGCCGGCCAAGGCGCGATTGTAGCGTCGGCCGAAGGCCGAGGTCAGAAGCATGGAATCGTTCGCGCCGTCACGCTGCGCACGTCCGGCAGCAACGTGCGCCAGTCGATCGGACGCGTCGATGCCTGCGCGTAATCGAGGAAGTATTCGGGGCGCGTCTCGCTGCGCTCGGCGATGCGGGCATCGAAGCCGAGCGTCGCGAGTTCCGCGCGACGGCGCTCGGCGTTCGCGACGTCACGGAACAGTCCGAGCGAGATCGTGTTCTGCTGGTCACCCGATGACACGACGTAGTAGTCGCGCACGCCGCGCGCCGACAGTTCCCGCGCGAAGCTCAGCGCCGCCTCGCGCGAAGCTTGTGCCGGCAGGTAGACGACATGGCCATACGATTGGGTGCGCGCGCTTTCGCGGAACTGGATGCGCTCAACCGCCGGCGTCAGTGTGTTCATTGCCGCGCGCAGATCCGATTGCGTGGCAAAGGGTCCGAGGCTGGTGCATCGCGTGTCGCGGCGAACGGGCATCGGTTCGGAAGTAGCAGGCGCGGCGGCGCGGCCCGGCCGATCACGCTCGGCCAGCAGCACCAGCGGCGGCACTCCGGGGTCGGTCAGCGGGAGGCGCGGCGCAGGCTGCCGCTGCGCCAGCACCAGCCACGTGGCCACGCCGATGTTGGCGGCAAGCAACAGCAACATCAGCAGGCGTACGAACATGACGGCGATTGTAGGCGGTGGACCCGCTCACCGGTCGGCGTCAACGCCTGCAGCGCCCGATTGCATGCGCGCGTATCGAGCCAGACCGTCCAGAACCAGGAACGGCACCACCAGCGACCGGACCGACAGGTTCGGTGCCAATTCAGTCGCGCAGCCGCCGCTCAATACGAGGAGCGGGATCGCACCTTGTGCCGCGGCGACGTTGAAGCAGCGTTCGACCAGTCCTGCGACCGCATTCGTACAACCACTCGCGATACCCGCACCGGTGGCGCGCGCGAACACGTCCCCGGTCGGCGTCGCGTCCACCACGAGTTGCGCCGCGAGATCGCCGAGCGCGCGGTGCATCGACCCCGACGACGGCGCGATCAATCCGCCTGCGTGCGCGCCATCGCGTTCGAGCAGATCGATGGTCACAGCGCTGCCAATCGATGCCAGCAGGACGCGCTCGCCGGGCCAGCGGGCACGCGCCGCGAGCAGTGCCAGAAATCGGTCAACACCCAGTTGCGAGGGCGCGTCGTAGCCGTTACGGAGGTCGCCACAGGTTGCGAGCGAACGTGCACGCTGCACCGGAACGCCCGGCAGGCATTCCGCGCACGCGCGCTCCACGTCGGCCAGAACGGCCTCCGGTCCCACGCTCGCGATCCAGACCTGACGCCACGCATGCGACTGCAGGCCGGTGCGCAACGCCATGGCCGCGCCCGCCTGAGCGTGCGCGATGGCATCCACCTTCGCCGGCGAGCCGCCGGCATCGGCAGACGCACACCATTTGAGGCGCGTATTGCCAAGGTCGATCAACAGTATCGAGTGGTCAGGCAGCATTGCGCGAATCGTTTCCAGGCGCCGCCGGGACGGCTCGCACGCTCACCTCGCCGGCGGTGATCAGCAGTGCGCCGTGCGACCCGACGATGCGCAGCCGGCCCTCGACGTCGATCCCTTCGGCGATGCCCGCCGTGGCGATCGCTCCGTCGACGAACACCTCGCGCCCGCGCAATGCATCGCGGGCAAACCAGCGCTCGCGGAAGGCATCGAGGCCCTTTCGGCGAAATGTCTCGAGCCCCGGCAGCAGCGCATCCAGCAGCGCCACCATTACCCGGTTGCGCTCGGGCGCCGTGCCCAGCGCCTGCGCCAGGTCGATGGCGGGCTGGCCGATCTGCGCGCGGCTCGCGGCGGACAACGCGACGTTGATGCCGATTCCGATCACTGCCGTGCAGGGCCCATGCCAGTCGCCCGCGAGTTCGATCAGGATGCCGCCGAGTTTGCGGTCGTCGCAGCAAAGGTCGTTGGGCCACTTGAGCCGCACGCGCGGCACGCCCAACTGCTCCAGCGCTTCGGCCACCAATACGGCCACCGCGAGGCTCAGCCCGGCCAGCGCGCCGACGCCGCCCTCGCTCCTCGCGAGGACCGAGAACCAGAGACCCGCACCCAGCGGCGAGAGCCAGGCGCGACCGCGACGACCGCGGCCGCGCGTCTGGTGTTCGGCGACGAGCACGCTGCCATCAGGAAGCGTGGCGGCGGCGTCACGCAACGCGTCGTTGGTCGAATCAATCGTGGCGACCACTTGGAGCGAACCGAGCAGGTTCGTCGTGCGCGGCTGCAGCTGCACGAGAATGCGCTCGCGATCAAGCGCCCGCCATGCCTGCACCATGCGATAGCCACTGCCCGCGACAGCATCCACGACCACGCCCTGCGCGCGCAGTCGCGCGATGCGTTTCCATACCGCCGCGCGCGTGATGCCGAAACGCCGTGCGAGCGTCGCACCCGAATGCACCTCGCCGTCGGCGAGGGCGTCCATCAGTGTCGTCTCGGCGATCATGGGTCGACTCGCCTGCGCAACAGGCGCGCCTGTTCGAACCGATGCTCGTTGCCGGCCTGCAGGCGCACCAGATTCCCGCGATGGGTCCACAGCATGGCGACCGCGACGAAGCCGGTGTAGAGCAGGAGCTGCGGATGCGTTGCCGGCCATGCCAACCAGATGCTTGCCAGAAAGACCGCGACGGCGGCGCACATCGTCGCCAGGCTCACCCAGCCGCCCAGCAGCAGCACCGGCAACCACGTCAGCAGTCCGATCAGCGCACCCTGTGGCCACAGCACCAGTAGCGCGCCGGCCGCGGTGGCCGCACCCTTGCCGCCGCGGAATCCGTGGAAAATCGGCCACACATGCCCGATGAGCACGCTGATCGCAGCGACGACACCTGCGGTGAGCTGCGCCGCTCCAAGCGCGGGGGCGAAGTTCCATGCACACGCTGTGGCCGCCACCGCCTTGCCGACGTCAATCGTCATCACTCCCACGGCGAAGACCAGTCCCTGGGTACGAAATGCATTGGTGCTGCCCGCGTTGCCGCTGCCGAGCGTGCGGATATCGACGCCACGCAGCCGGCCGAGCATCAGGCTGCCGGACAGCGAGCCGAGCAGGTAGGCGCCCACCGCGACGCACGCGAGTCCGATAGCGGGATTCATTGAGTTGCCGCGGCCGCTTCGGAAAGCGCGAGCGGCAGGCACTCCTGCACACCCACGATCAAGGCCCCCGGTCCTGCGTGCGCGCCGATGCCGGTGCCCGCGTCGCCAATCCAGCAGGACTCGAGCCGCGGCAGTCGCAGGCGCAACTCGGCCGCAAGGCGTGCCGCGCCGACGGGGTCGTCGCAATGACCGATGTTGATGCGCCAGGGCGAGTCGTCGCCGCAGCGCCGCGCAATCCACGCACCGAAGCGCTCGGCCATGCGCGCGTTGCCGCCGAGCACACCACTCAAGGCCATGCGACCCTTGCGGTTCATGCCGACGATCAGCCGCACGCGCAGCCAGCGCGCGAGCGGCTCCGCGAGTTTCGGCGCGCGACCGCCGCGCACGCCATAGCTTGGATCCGCGATCAGCGCGTACAGGCGCGTGCGTTCGCGCATGGTGTTGACACGTGCCACCACCGCATCGAGATCGCCACCCGCTGCGGCCATTTCGGCAGCGTCGATGGCCAGCAGTCCCTGTGCGACCGACGCGCGGCGCGTGTCGATCGCGGTGATGCGGCGGGCGCTCGTCACACGCGCCGCCGCCGCTTCACCCGCTTGCAAAGTGCCGGATACCGCGCGCGACAGGCCGACGTATGCGACATCGTGGCCGTGCGCGGTGAGGTAGTCGAACACGCGCACGAAATCCCCCGGCGGCGGTTGCGAGGTGCGCGGTGGCGGGTGTTGTCCGCTGCGCATCAGCGCGTAGAACTCGGCGGGCATGAGCGACACGCGGTCGACGTAATCGCGCGTGCCGAAACTGACTCTGACGGGCACCTGGTGCAAGCCACAGCGCTCGGCCTCGGCGACCGGCACGTCCGCGCCACCGTCGATCACGATCGCCACGACCTGCGTCGACACCATGCTGGCCGCCTGCGCGCGCATGTCGTCCGCCTTGTGTGCGGACACGCGGCCGAACTGCTCGCAGGCGCGGAACAATTCGGCGGGCGCATCGATGTGCGCGTGCACCCGGACGCGCGTGGTACTACCCGCGACCACCAGACTCGCCAGTGGCATGCCGATGAGCGCTTGCTTGATCGCGCCGCGGTCGAGCCTGTCGCCGTCGATCAGGCACTCCGTGCAGAATCGCTGCGGCGAGTCCGGCGTGAAATGCGCGCCCGCCAACAGTGGCGCGGTGCGATCAGGCTCGGCGTGTGCTTGCGCCTCCACGCGGCCGACGCGACGTCGCCGCCCGCTTTGCCAGTTCGCTCCGATACCCTCGAGCACTTCGACGAATCCGCTGGCGCCGGCGTCCACCACGCCGGCTTCGCGCAATACCGCCAGTTGCTGCGGGGTGCGCGCGAGCGCTTCGCGAGCGCGCTCCAGCGCCTGCGTGAAACCTTCGCGCAGGTGCACGGCGCGATGAGCGGCAGCCTCGAGCGCGGCGGCGAATGCGGCGATCACCGACAGCATCGTCCCTTCACGCGGCTCCGCCACGGCCTCTCGCGCCAGCCGCGAGCCGCCGGTCGCGGCGAGTGCCAGGCCGGGCAGGTCGAGTCGCGGCTGCGCGCCCATGCTCTCGCTCATGCCCTGTGCGAACTGTGCGAACAGGGTGCCGGAATTGCCCCTCGCGCCATCGAGCGCCACGTCAGCGACGCGGCGGAATAGCAGGCCTGCGTTCGCCTGCCGCTCGTGTTGCAGTGCGTCCAGTACGGCTCCGAGCGTGAACGAGAGGTTGGTACCGGTATCGCCGTCGGCCACGGGAAAAACGTTGATGCGGTCGAGCTCCTCGCGGCGACCTTGCAGGCGTTCGATGCCGGCGATCAGCGCCTGCCGCAATGCATGACCTGAAACACCGCGGCCGCGCACGCCATCCGACTCCGTTGCTACTGGGGTCAGGGAGTGTAAACGGGGCAACGAACGGCAACTTGTTGCGGCGCAGCAAGCACAGGCGAATGTTCGGGATTGCCGCTATCCTTCGGAGTGTTGCAAACTTTTTTTGCGGTTTCGACATCGAACTCCGTATGACGCACGCTGTCCAGGATCGACTCCGTTCCCTTGTTCCATCGAATGCACTCGCGTGCCGAGTGCAGGAGCCCGCCAAGATGTCACTCGCCCGCCCCGCAGGACTGTCGATTGCGCTGCTTGCCCTGGTGGTGTGCGGCCCCGTCTTCGCGGCGGTCGTGGAGCCTTCGGCGCAGACGCTCTGCAATGCCATCGGCAGCGAGATTTCCGTGCCGCGCGATGCCGAGCCTGCGAGCGCGACGAAAGCGCGGTCGCCGGGCTCCAGCGGCGTGAATCCTGTTGCGCGCAAGCAGATGTCCGTCAACCCCGCGCTTTCGACCGGCGGTGGCGGAGATGCGTCGGTCAGCCCACGCGGCCGCTGGAAAGCATTCCTGCCAGGTACCTTCAAGTAATCCGTCTCTGCGGCGTCCGCCTCGCCCCCTGCCTGCGTCGCCCCGCTCGACCACGGACTGCGTGTGTCTAGGCACTGGTGGTCGTGGCGCCGTGCCGCGCCCGCGATCGACGAGAGACTCTGGCAGGACGCAGTGCGGCGGGTGCGTCTGGTCGAGGGCCTCGACGCCCCGGCATTGGCGTCGCTCAGGGCACTGAGCGCGGAGTTCCTGCGCGACAAGAACATCGTCGGCGC
This sequence comes from Ahniellaceae bacterium, assembly GCA_046595765.1. GTDB lineage: Bacteria > Pseudomonadota > Gammaproteobacteria > Xanthomonadales > Ahniellaceae > JBBQNY01. The sequence continues at coordinate 3,089 of JBKJSW010000198.1, read as the reverse complement.
GCAGGGGCTCGACGCAACGGCTACGCGACAGCTCGTGGTGGCCATACTGAGTTGCCTGCCGGTGCTGTCGCTGGGTCGCAGGGCGTGGCGTGGATGGCGTGACGTGATCCTGTATCCGGGGACGTTCCGCGTCCGCAGACACGAGCATGACGATGCCGAGGAAGTCGTCACCGAATGGGACGACGAGCTCGAGGGCGAAGCGTGGAGCCACGGGCCCATCGTCCTGTCCTGGGCGGCGATCGAGGAGGATCTCGCGGATCCTTTCGCCGGCTGCAACGTGGTCGCGCACGAAATCGCCCACAAGCTGGACCTGCTCGACGGGGTGCTCGATGGCACTCCGCCACTGGCTGCCGCGGCGCTGCCGCGCTGGCGCGCCGCGATGCAGCCGGCCTACGACGCACTGGCCGCGGCCGTCGATCGCGAAGAAGAGACCGCGATCGACCCTTACGCGGCGGAAGGTCCCGACGAATTCTTCGCGGTCGTCAGCGAGTACTACTTTTCCGCGCCAGGTCTCCTGCGCGAGCACATGCCCGCAGTACACGCGGAGCTGCGCGACTACTACCGGGTCGAGATCGGCTGAAGCGGCGCCTTCGAGCGCCGCCGCGCGACGTCATCCGAGCGCGCGGGCAGCGGCAAGCACTGCGTCCACCGTAAACCCGAAGTGCGGGAACAGCTGTTCCGCGGGAGCGGATGCTCCAAAGGTATCGATACCGATCACCGCGCCATCGAGTCCCACGTACTTGCGCCAGAAATCGCTGACGCCCGCCTCGACCGCCACGCGCTTGCGACACCAGGAGGGCAGCACGCCTTCGCGATACTCGAGGGGCTGCTGGTCGAACACGCGCGTGCACGGCATCGAGATGACCCGCACGCCGACGCCCTGCTGTGTGAGGTGGCGCGCCGCTTCCATCGCGAGTTCCACCTCCGATCCAGTTGCGATAAAGATCATCTCGACTTTTGCATCGAGGGGATCGAGCAGGATGTAGCCGCCGCGCGCGATATCCGCGACTTGCCGGGTGTCGCGATGCTGGTGCGCGAGCACCTGCCGCGAAAAAACCAGGCACGACGGGCCATCGCGCCGCTCGAGGGCGACCCGCCACGCGACCGCGCTTTCCACGGCATCGCAAGGACGCCACACCGGATTGTTCGGGATGACCCGCAGCGCGGCGAGGTGCTCGATCGGCTGGTGGGTGGGGCCATCTTCGCCGAGGCCGATGGAATCGTGCGTGTACACGTGGATCGCGGCAGCCGGGATGAGTGCGCTCATTCGCACCGCGTTGCGCGCGTAATCGGAAAACACGAGGAACGTGGCGTCGTAGGGAATGAACCCGCCATGCAGGGCGAGGCCGTTGCTGATCGCGGTCATCGCGAACTCGCGCACGCCGTAGTAGACGTAATTGCCCGCGTCTCCGGGTGCGTTGACGTCGCGCGAACCCTTCCACAGGGTGAGATTCGAGTGCGCAAGATCGGCGGAACCGCCGATGAGCTCCGGCAGCAACGGACCGAAGGCTTCCAGCGCCATCTGCGAGGCCTTGCGCGAGGCAACGGCCGGCCCTTCGAGTTGCAGCTTCGCGATGTACGCGGCGGCCGCGGCGGCGAAGTCCTCGGGCAGTTTCGCGTGCGCCCGTCGTGTCAGTTCCGCCGCCAGTTCGGGATAGTCGCGTGCATAGGCATCGAATGCTTCGTTCCACTGGGACTCGTGCACGAGTCCCGTGTGTGTCGCGCGCCAGCCGGCGTAGATGTCCTCCGGCACCTCGAACGGCGCATGCGGCCACCCCAGTTGCGTGCGCGCCGCTGCAACCTCGTCCGGCCCAAGCGCTGCGCCATGCGCGGACTCCTTGCCGCCCTTGTTGGGCGAGCCGTAGCCGATCACGGTGCGCGCGCAAATGAGACTCGGACGCTGCTCCTCAGCTTGCGCCTCGGTCAGCGCGTGATGGATCGCGGCACTGTCGTGCCCGTCGACATCGCGCACCACGTGCCATCCATACGCCTCGAACCGCTTTGGCGTGTCGTCGGTAAACCACCCGGCGACGTTGCCGTCGATCGAGATCGAGTTGTCGTCCCAGATCGCGATGAGCTTGCCGAGCTTGAGCGTGCCCGCGAGCGACGCGGCCTCATGCGAGATGCCTTCCATCAGGCAGCCGTCCCCCATCAGCACGAAGGTGCGCTGGTCGACGACCTGGTGCTCGCCGCGATTGAAGCGCGCGCCAAGCAACTTCTCGGCGAGCGCCATGCCCACCGCGTTCGCGAAGCCCTGTCCAAGCGGGCCGGTCGTGGTCTCAACGCCAGGCGTTTCACTGGCTTCGGGATGTCCCGCGGTTTTGGAATGCAGCTGCCGGAAACGCTTGATCTCGTCGAGCGGCAGGTCGTAGCCGGACAGATGCAGCAACGCGTAGTGCAGCATCGAACCGTGGCCATTCGACAGCACGAAGCGGTCGCGGTTGAACCATTTCGGGTTGGCGGGGTTGTGGCGGTAGAACTCATTCCAGAGCACTTCCGCAATGTCCGCCATGCCCATGGGCATGCCGGGATGACCCGAGTTGGCGGCCTGTACGGCGTCCATCGCGAGGGCGCGCACGGCGTTGGCCAGTTCACGGCGGGTGGGCATCGGGGCTCCATGGGTGGCGACAAAAAAGACTGCGCGAGGGTGCGAGGAAGTCGTGGCATGCCGCGCCGACGTATCGAGGAGTCGCCCCGGCGAGCGCGGCGCATTGTCTCCGATCCGCCGCGTGCGCGTCCAAATCCTGACCGGGCTTTCAGGTAGTAACCCGCCACGTCCGCCAGCCTCGGGAAATGGCGAAGCGCTTCCTCGCCTTCCCAACTGAGCCGGCCTAGGTCTATCCCGGCGGTGTCGCCTGCGGCAGCGCGTCTTCCGTGCCATGGGACACCACGACGGCCGCAACCAGGTCGCCGGTGACGTTGAGCGTGGTGCGGCACATGTCGAGGAAACGGTCGACGCCCAGGATCAGCCCGATGCCTGCTGGCGGCACCCCCACCATCCCGCAGATGAGTGCGACGACCGGCAGCGATCCAGCGGGAACGCCCGCGGTGCCGATGCCGCCGAGGATGCAGACGAACATCTCCGTGAC
>JBKJSW010000175.1:0-10175 GCA_046595765.1 Ahniellaceae bacterium | reverse complement strand
TCGTAGTCGGCGTCGATCGTGTAATGCGGGTTGAGCCAGGTGAACGTGTCGAGTTCGAACGCGAGGCGGGGATGTCCGGCGCCCATGATGCGATGCGTGATCATCCGCTCGGGAGTGCCCATGTGGCAGCTGAGGCAAAGCTCGGCGCGGGCCACGGGATCCTCGGTCGGATACAACCCTGCGGCGAGATTGTCCGCGTGCGAAACCTTGCGGTCGGCGTGCGAGGCGATCCAGTTTTCGGCGCCGCCATGGCAAGTCTCGCAGCCGATACCGTCGTCGACCTGGAATTTTGCACCACGCATTTCGACCGATATGTTGTCCGCATGGCAATCCAGGCAGACCTTGGCCTGCGTCGCGTCGCCGAGACCGAGTTTGCGCGCGATGGACTGCCCCTCGGCGCTCGATAGCGCCTGCATCGCCTTGGTCGCGTGCGGATCGAACTGCTGCCACAGCGCAAATTCGTTGCGCATGACCGTGGAATCCTTGAATGGCTTGTTCGAGCCGTGGCAAACGCCGCTCGCACAGCTCGCGACACCGAGGTGCCTGTGCTGCTCGATGCGTTCGGGTGCCGATTCGGCACTGGCCGAGGGCGGAAGGACGACGAGCGCCGCGACCACGATGAGCAACGCACACAGCGATTGCCGGAACATGATGCTCGTTCTCCCCCCGGGGAAGCGGGCTCAACAGTCTGCCGGTCCCCTGTGCCGGCGCCCCGATTATGCCACCGTAAACATGCACCCAGAACAATCCGTCGCACGCATGCGCCTCGGACTCATTGCGGATCTGGCAGCGACCCGTTCGCGCGCGACATCCAGAGGCAACGACCCCCGCTGGCACGCGAAATGGATTCAAGCCGCGCGGCGTGGGCCGCCGCATCGGCCGCCGACACGGCGAAACGGCGCAGGTCGGACGCCTGGCCGAAAGGCTGGGGCGCTACCGCGCGTCGCTCTCGCGCCGAGACTTCGACCAGCAACAACGCTCCCTGCCCTGCGGTCATCCCGAGATACACATCGGCGAGCAAGCGCGCGTCGAGCAATGCGCCATGCAGTTCGCGTTTGCTGTTGTCGACTCCCAATCGCTTGCACAGCGCATCCAGGGAGTTGCGTTGGCCGGGCCACTGGCGGCGTGCCAGTGCCAGTGTGTCGATCACACGACAATCGCTGCCAGAGCATCGGAAGTCGAGTCCTGCAAGGGCGAGCTCGGCATCCAGGAAACCGAGGTCGAAACCGGCGTTGTGGATGATGAGTTCTGCACCGCTTACAAACTCGATGAATTCTGCGGCAAGTTGAGCGAAACGCGGCTTGTCGAGCAGAAACTCGTCACGAATGCCGTGCTTGGCCAATGCACCGACATCGCTACGCCGGTCCGGGTTGAAAAAATGATGGAATACACGACCGGTTGGTCGGCGTTCCACCATTTCGACGCAGCCGATTTCAACGATCCGATCGCCTTTGTCGAATTCGAGTCCGGTGGTCTCGGTGTCCAGCACGATCTGGCGCATCAGGCGCCTCCTCGCGCGCGCAGCGCGGCAATCGCTTCGCGTGCGGCGACATCGACCCTTTCGTTCTCGATGTGTCCGGTATGACCCTTGATCCAGCGCCATTCCACCTGGTGGCCCGACACCGCCTGGTCGAGTCGTTGCCACAGGTCGACATTCTTGACCGCGCCGCGATCGCTAGTCCGCCAACCATTGCGCTTCCAGCCAGGCAACCAGCGGGTGATGCCGTCCATGACGTAACGCGAGTCGGTCGTCAGCACGACTTCGGCCTCGCGCTTGAGCGCCTCGAGGCCGGCGATGGCGGCCATCATTTCCATCCGGTTGTTGGTCGTTGCCGCGTCGGCGCCAGCGATCATCTTTTCGCGGCCCTGGCAGCGCAACAACGCGGCCCAGCCACCCGGACCGGGATTGCCCGAACACGCACCGTCGGTGAAGATCTCGACGATATCTTCCCGTGCTCGGATCATGCGCTGCGTCGACAAGATGTGACCGATCGCGTCGCCAGCGAGAGTCGCCGCGACGGCTGCGCACGCAGGCGGCCCGCCAAGGGAATGATCGCCGCTCCCGTACGCCAGGCCCGCAGTGCGAAAGCCATGCCAAAGCGGTCGAACATGCCGGGCGCTCCTGGCCACGCCGGCCCGATGCGTTCCGCCCGCTGCACTTCGAGACCGCGCGAGCGCAGCGACCGCGACCAGTGTTGCGGTGTCTGGATACGCATGTCGGCACTCCACCGGATCTGCCGCTGCCACGTCGACCAGGGGTGAAATCCGAACAACAGCAGCACGCCTGCGGGCTTCAGCAACTGGGTGCACTGCGACAACAGGTCGTCGCCGTCATCGGCGAGTTCGTGGCTGTGCTGCACGACGACATGCGAGAGGGAGCCTTCTGCGAACGGCAGGGCGTCGACGGACCCGCGCGCATCGCCACTGAAGCGGCCGCTCGCCTCGACCACGAAAATCGACTGCATCGCACCGGGTGGAGGTGCGTCCGGATGCCTGGCAACGCCGATCCACAGCATGCGATCGCCCGCTTGCAGCGGTGCCTGCCGGCGCTGCCATGCGGCTTCGATCAGGGTCAGTTGCGCAAGCCGCTGAGCTGCCGCTTGTTCGTCGTTACGCAGAGTTGAAACTGAATGGGGCATCCGCTTTGCGCACAATAGAGCTGGCGACGATTGTGATACAAAGCGCCCGGCCGCGACATCCACTTGGCGACTGCGCCTTCGCGACGAGCAGGTCGCAAGGTAGGCGGCGTTTCCGTTGCGAGGACAGAATCCATTGCGACTGCGTCCCGTGCCCGCTTTGCAGGACAACTACATCTGGCTGCTCGACGACGGCGTGGATGCCGTGGTCGTGGACCCCGGAGTGGCAAGCCCTGTGGTTGATGCACTCGCGGCCAGCGGCTTGCAATTGAAAACCATGTTGCTGACGCACCATCACGCGGATCACGTCGGTGGCGTCGCAGGATTGCTGCGCCACTGGCCCGATGCGGCGGTGATCGGCCCGCGCGACGATCGCATTGAAGGTCGTCTGCGTCGAGTATGCGATGGCGATGTCGTGAACGTGGAGTCGCCGCGCCTCGACTTCCGGGTCATGGAGATTCCGGGGCACACGACCAGCCATATTGCCTTCATCGGCGAAGGCATGTTGTTTTGCGGCGATACGCTTTTCTCGCTCGGATGCGGTCGCATGTTCGAAGGCACCCCCGCGCAATTCCACGACTCCCTTTCCCGACTCGCCATGCTGCCGGGAGACACCAAGGTCTGCTGCGGCCACGAATACACCCGCGCGAACGGTCAGTTCGCGATCGCCATCGATCCGCACAACGCAGCGCTCGCCGAGCGCATGCAGGCGGCGGCGCGGAAGCGGGCGGACGGACAGCCCACGCTGCCCGCCCGCCTCGGCGACGAGTGCGCGGCCAATCCGTTCCTCCGGACCGGAGCCCCTGCGATCATCGATGCGCTGACACTGCATTACGGCATGCCGCCGCGCGACGGGGTCGAGGCGTTCGCGTGGTTGCGTGCCCTGAAAGACGCATTCCGGCCGGTTCCTGCGTGAACTCACGGCGCACGTCGCGGGCGGCGACTGCATCGTCGGCACTCGCCTTGCTCCTCGCCGGCTGCCAGACGACCGCCCCGCGTGGGCCCGAGCGCACGGTCGCCAAGACCGAAGTCGCGGCTGTCGTGAGCGAGTCCGGATTGTCGGCCTCGAACGACTTCATCGGGGATTCGAATCGATCGACATCACCGCCGGCGACAGAGTCACCGAATGCGGTTCCTGCCGTCGATGCACTCGCGCCCCTCAAACGGGCGTCGGGCCTGTGGGAGCGAATGCGCGACGATTTTGCATTCGTGGAGTGCGAACCGAGCCAGTCCATGCGCGCGTCGCTGCGTTCGTTCACTGCGCATCCCGATGCATTCTCGCGCATGCTGGAAAATGTCGCGCCGCAACTCGAATACGTGGCGTGGAAGCTTGCGGAAGCGGATATTCCCGCCGAGTTCGCCCTGCTGCCGATGGTCGAGAGTCGATACGTGGTCTATCCCCGACGCTCCGGATCGTCCGGCCCCGCAGGCCCCTGGCAACTGATGCCGAGGACCGCGCGGGCCTTCGGCCTCCGGGTCGATAAAGGGTACGACGCACGCCTTGACCTGATCGCGTCCACCGACGCGTCGATCCGCCTGTTGCGATCGCTACACGACCAGTTCCACAACTGGGTGCTCGTCAACCTGGCGTTCAACGCCGGCGACGGTCGCGTGCGCGGCGCCCTCCGGCGCGCCGGAGGCTGGAACGGCGATGCGTACAGTCTGCCGCTGAATCCGATTACACGCGCGCATTTCTCACGTCTGCGCGCGCTGGTCTGCATTTGCTCCGATCCCGCGCGCTATGGACTCGATCTGCCACCACCTCCCACCGACCGCCTGCGCCCGCTGCGCGTCGGGGAAGACCGGAGCGTCGGCGGCATCGCACAATCGCTTGGCGTGACGGTGCAGGAACTGCGGCGACGAAACCCTGCACTGGCAGGGAATGCACAGGTGCCACGCGAAATGAACGCGCTTCTGGTATCGCATCCGCAACCGGGCTCGGGAGCGGTGGCCGCCGGCGAGGATGGACAGGAATCCGTGAACGGCACAGCTGGACCGGAGTCCCCCGCCACGCACGTCGTCGCCCGCGGCGAATCCCTCTGGCTCGTCGCAACACGCTACCGGGTCGCGCTCGAAAAGCTGCGGCGCTGGAACGCCCTCAACCGCAAGTCTTTGCTGTATCCGGGACAGGTGTTGCGCCTGACCGCTCCATGATCGCGACCGGCGCGCAGGCGCTCAGCCAGCGTCGCCTTCGCTACACTTCGCATCGACTTTCGACCGGAACGACCATGGGTTTTCTCACCGGCAAACGCGCACTTATCGTCGGCATCGCGAGCCAGCGCTCGATCGCGAGCGGCATCGCGGAAGCGATGCATCGCGAAGGCGCCGAGCTGGCTTTTACCTATCAGAACGAGCGCCTGAAGTCGCGAGTGGACGCGGCTGCGGAGGCCGCCGGCTCGTCGATCGTGTTGCCTCTCGACGTGGCCGACGACGCACAGATCGCCGCGGTGTTCGCCGAACTCGGCAAGCATTGGGATGCATTCGACATCCTCGTGCATTCGGTCGGTTTCGCGCCGCGCGAGGCGTTGCAGGGGGAATTCCTCGAAGGTCTCACGCGCGAGTCGTTCGCTATCGCGCACGATATTTCGAGTTACAGCCTCGCCGCCCTCGCCAAGGCAGCACGCCCGCTCATGCGTGGCCGCAACGGTTCGATACTCACGCTGTCCTACCTCGGCGCCGAGCGCGCGCTGGCGAACTACAACGTCATGGGCCTTGCGAAGGCGAGCCTCGAGGCGAACGTGCGCTACCTGGCCTTCAACCTCGGCCCGGAAGGTACTCGCGTCAACGCGATTTCCGCGGGCCCGATCAAGACGCTGGCCGCTTCCGGAGTCGCCAATTTCCGGCGCATGGTGGAAAACTTTGAAGCGACCGCGCCACTGCGGCGCTCGGTAACGATCGAGGAAGTCGGCAACGTCGCGGCGTTTCTATGCTCGGACCTGGCTTCCGGCATCACCGGCGAGATCACCTATGTCGATGCCGGCTTCAGCATCGTCGGGATGGGGTGAGGCTCGGCGCTCACGCGGTGACCGACGTCACCGCGTGCCGAGCCGAACGCCCGCACAGGAATGTGCGGGCCGGACGCCAAGCGGCAGGGATGCTTGCTTGCGAGGATAGGCATCAGCGCTTGCGCGCCACTGGCGCGCGCTTCGGCGAACGCCCGGAACAGGATGTTCCGGGCCGGATTCGACTTGGCGAGCGCATGGATGCGCAGAGCCTAGTCGAACGTCACTACTCCTCGAATTCGATCGCGCGCCACACTGCCTCACGCTTCGGCGAAGGCCCGCCCAAAATGGGCGGGGCGGACGTCACGCTCGGGGAATGCCGGCGTGCAGAAGTTTCTGGTTTGGGCCTGCGAAACTGGCACCCCACACGGAAGTCCGTTGCCCTACAGGCGGTCTTCGACGATCCTGACTTCCGATCGCTTGCGCAACGAATCGACGAACGCGCGTGTCTCGCTCGTGGCGAGCGCAGCGCGCATCAGCATTTGCGCCTGGTCGCGGGCCGGCTTGTCGGATTTGGCCGGGTCACCGTCCTGGACGCGGGCGATCTCGACCAGCGCATAGCGACCACGAGGCAGGGTCAACAATGCCCGGGTCGGCTGCTGCGCCCCGGGGCGCGGCAGCTTGAAGATGCCCTTCACGATTTCCAGGTCATGATTGAGCGCCTTGCGCGACACGCCCGTCGCATCGGTGACCGATGCTCCTGCCTTCACGGCCAACGCGTCCAACGTTGCGCCCTGCTTGTGTTCCTTTTCCAGCGCGGTGGCACGCGCACGCATGCCATCCGTGGACTTCGCCTCCTGCACGCGCGCCACCACTGCAACGCCCACTTCCTTGAGCGGTCGCAATGCCTTCGGCTTGTGCTCGGCGAGCTTGACCAAGGCGATGCGGTTGGGCCCCAGATCGATCGCATCGCTGACGTTGCCTTCAGTCAGGACGGCATCCGAAAACGCCGCCTCGATCACCTTCGGATCGCTTGCAATGCCGGGGCCGCCGCTGCGCGTAAACAACGGCGTTCGTTCCACCTTCAGCCCGAGTGCATCGGCGGCGGCTTCGAGCGAGGTCGGATCGGCGTACAGCTGATCGATCAGTTCGCCGGACCGATCAGCGAACACGCGCTCGCGCTCGGATTCGAGGACCTGTTGCGCCAACTGCTCACGCACCTCTTCGAACGACTTGCTCGAGCCCGGTTTGACTTCGCGAAGCTGGATGAGGTGAATGCCATCGGCGCTGCGCACGGGCTCGGAGATCTCGCCTGGCTTCATCGCAAAGAGCGCCTTCTCGAACGCCGGGTCGGTCGTGCCAGGTTCGAGCCAGCCGAGATCGCCGCCCGCGGCCTTGGAGCCCGCGTCGTCGGACACGGCGGACGCGACATCGGCGAACGGTTTGCCCGCGCGGATTTCCGCCAGCAACGAGGCCGCCTTGGCCGTCGCCGTTTTTTGCGCCGCCGCGTCCGCGTCTGCGGGTATCGAGACCAGGACATGCGACGCAAGCCGCTGTTCGCCCACTACGAAACTGGATTTTTGCTCGGCGTAGCGGGTGCGCAGAGTGGCTTCGTCCGGCGTGGTGTCGATCGGCAGCGCGGCACCGTCAAGGGTCACGTATTCGAGCGAAACCTGCTCTTCGCTCATGAACTCGGAGGGATGCTCGCGATAGTATTTCGCGATCTCCGCGGCGGTCGGCTGCGACGGCGCGACCTCGGGAACCAGGAAATAGCGCGCGTCGCGGGTCTGTCCCTCGAGCGCCAGGTATCGGTCGACCTCACGGTCGCTCACGGCAGCCGTGGCTTCCAGCTGCCGCGGGATCTCACGCAGCGTGAGGTCGCGCCGCATCAGTTCCTGGAAGCCCTGCGGCGACATCTGCCGCGCCTGCAGGAGCGCCTGGTACTGCACGGGATCGAATTTGCCTTCACGCTGGAAATACTCGAGCGCCTCGATTTCCTGACGGAGGCGTCCGTCGGTCATCTCGGTGCCGGCGTCGCGCGCGGCCTGGAAGAGCAACTCCTCCTCGACCATGCGGTCCAGCAACGCGCGCTTGCGTGTCGGATCGTCGAACATCGCGGGGTCGAATCCCTCACCGAGTTCGTTCTGGGCACGGTTGCGTTCGTCGGAGAGGCGCGTGCGGAACTGGTCCGGGCCAATCTCCTCCTTGCCGACTTTCGCAACGTATGTCGCGGTGTCGCCCGAAAAATAATTATTGATGCCGAAGAACAGGAACGGCACCGTGACGACGCCGAGAATCAGCGCAGCCATCCAACCGGATGTCTTTGTTCTGAGAGTTTGCAACATGAGCGCGACCTCGGAAGCGGCGCGCGTCGCTGGAGGCGCGGCGCCAGAAAAAAACAAGGGCGCCTAAAGCGCCCTTGCTGATTGGCGGAGTGGACGGGACTCGAACCCGCGACCTCCGGCGTGACAGGCCAGCATTCTAACCAACTGAACTACCACTCCATTACTTGGTGGGTGCTGAGGGTTTCGAACCCCCGACCCTCGCCTTGTAAGGGCGACGCTCTACCGCTGAGCTAAGCACCCTTGCAATACGATCCATCTGTGCGATCGAGACCGCGAGACCGGAAACCCCCGATCAAGCTTGCTCGATCAAGCGACTCAGTTTAACGCGTCCTTGAGGGCCTTGCCAGCCTTGAATGCCGGGACCTTCGAAGCCTTGATCTTGATGGTCGCGCCCGTCTGGGGGTTGCGACCGGTGCGCGCGGCGCGCTTGCGCACGGTGAACGTGCCGAAACCCACCAGCGACACGTCGTCACCAGCCTTCAACGTCTTGCGGATCACCTGGATGATCCCGTCGAGCGCCTTGGCGGCGTCAGCCTTGGTGAGGTCGGCGGCGTCGGCGACGGCGCCAACAAATTCGGCTTTATTCATGGTCACTCCCTCAAAAGTTGTGCGAACGGCCCGAGGCACGGGCCGCGGCGGTCAATGTGGATTCGGCTGCCCCGACACCCCCGCGCGTCGGCGACGGCTACAAATTCGCAGCTACGCGGCAGAGCATGCGTTATACCAGCGGCATTTCACCCGTGCAATAAATGCGATGTCTCGCAAATGCAGGCACGACGCGGGTTTCCGGGCGTGAAGCGTGATAGTGCGCAGACTCAGTGCGGCCGCGTACCGCGGTCCTTTGCAGGACGCCGAGTGCGCCGCGATTTCTCCACCACGACCGGCGGAACTGCGCTCACGATTTTTTCCTGCGAGCGCGTGACCGGCTCCACCATTGCCAGGTCGAGCACCTGGTCGATCCACTTCACCGGAAAGATCTCGAGCGACGCCGTGATGTTCTCGGGTATTTCCACCAGGTCCTTGGCGTTGTCGTGCGGAATGATGATGCGCTTCAGTCCACCGCGGTGCGCTGCCAGCAGCTTTTCCTTGAGTCCGCCGATGGGCAGCACGCGGCCGCGGAGCGTGATCTCGCCGGTCATTGCCACGTCGGCGCGTACCGGCACTTTGGTCAGCGCAGACACGAGCGCCGTGCACATCGCGATGCCCGCGCTGGGACCGTCCTTGGGCGTCGCGCCTTCCGGAACGTGCACGTGCACGTCGAGATTCTGGTGAAAGTCGGGTTCGATGCCGAATCGTTCGGCACGCGCGCGCACCACCGACATGGCTGCCTGGATCGATTCGCGCATGACCTCGCCGAGCTTGCCGGTGAATTGCGTCTTGCCCTTGCCGGGCACCACGCTGGCCTCGATGCTGAGCAGTTCGCCGCCGACCTGGGTCCATGCCAGGCCAGTGACCACGCCGATTTCGTTCTGCTCCTCGGCACGCCCGAAGTCATGGCGGCGCACGCCGAGGAAATCCGACAGGTTGTCACCGTTCACCACGAGCGTCCGCGGGAACGCAGCGCGCGCCGCCGCGGCTTTCGCTGCCGCCTTCGCCGCTGCAGCCTTCGAAAGCGGTTTTGACTTCGCGAGCTTCGCCAGGCTGTCCTTCCTGTCGGCGGACTTCTTGGACGCAGCCAGAGTCAGCTTCTTCACCGCCTTGCGGCAGATCTTGGCGATTTCGCGTTCCATGTTGCGAACGCCGGATTCGCGCGTGTAATAGCGCACGATGTCGCGCAGCGCGCTTTCCTCGATATGCAGCTCGCCAGCCTTGAGGCCGTTGGCCTTCTGCTGCTTCGGGATCAGGTAGCGCCCGCCGATGTTGATCTTTTCGTCTTCGGTGTAACCCGGGATGCGGATCACTTCCATGCGGTCGAGCAGCGGTCCGGGAATGTTCAACGTATTCGCGGTGGCGATGAACATCACCTCCGACAGGTCAACGTCGACCTCGAGATAGTGATCGTTGAAGGTATGGTTTTGTTCGGGATCGAGCACCTCGAGCAGTGCGGATGACGGATCGCCGCGGAAATCCATGCTCATCTTGTCGATTTCGTCGAGCATCAGCAGTGCGTTGCGGGAACCGACCTTGGCGAGGTTCTGGATGAGGCGCCCGGGCAACGACCCGACGTACGTCCGGCGATGCCCGCGGATCTCCGCTTCATCGCGCACGCCCCCGAGCGAAATCCGAGAGAATTTGCGATTGGTGGCCTTGGC
>JBKJSW010000144.1:0-3325 GCA_046595765.1 Ahniellaceae bacterium | reverse complement strand
GTCGCTGGGCTTCCGCCCGTATCTCGCCACTGGCGCCAGGCGCGAGCAATTGCGTCGCGCCGGACGCAATCGCGAGTTGCAGCGACTGGGACTGGCGGGGCTGGGCGCGATGCAGGCGATGATGTTCGCGGAGGCGCTCTATTTCGACAGCTCGGGCCAGATGCCGCTGCCCACGCGCGACTTTTTCCGCTGGATCACGTTCCTCGTGGCCACGCCGGTCGTCTTCCATGCCGGTTGGCCTTTCATCGCGGGCGCGTGGCGCGAGCTTTGCCATCGCCGCCTCGGCATGAACACGCTGGTGGCCACTGCGACACTGCTGGCGTACTTCGCGAGCGTGGCCGAAACGCTGCGCGGCGGGCCGCACGTGTGGTACGACGCGGCCGTGATGTTCGTGTTCCTGCTGTTGGCCGCGCGCATGCTCGAACAACGCGCCCGCAACACCGCAAACGCGCAGGTCGACGCGCTGGCGCGGGCGCGGCCGGCACTCGCCACCCGTGAGCGGGCCGACGGCGGGCGCGAGACGGTGCCTTTGTCCGCGCTGGCCCGCGACGACGTCGTCCTGATTTCCGCGGGCGATTCGGTGCCTGCCGACGGCGTGCTGCTGGAATGCACGGTGGCTTTCGAGGAAGCATTGTTGACCGGCGAGGCCGACGCCGTCGTCAAGCTGCCGGGCGATGCGGTGTTTGCAGGAACCGTGTGCCGCGCGCGGCCCGCGCGAATTCGCGTTACCCACGTCGCCGGCGCCACGCGTTTGTCGCAACTCGTGCGCCTGGTCGAAGAGGCACAAGCGCAGCGCCCGCCACAGGCGCAAGTCGCCGATCGCATTGCCGGCCACTTCGTGCTCGGCCTGCTGCTCGGAGCGGTAGCGGTATATCTGGCCTGGCGTGTACATGATCCAACGCGCGCCCTCGAAGTGACCCTGGCCTTCCTGGTCATCAGTTGTCCCTGCGCATTGTCGCTGGCGGTGCCGGTGGCGCTCGTCGTCGCACATGGCACCCTGGCAAAACTGGGCGTGCTGGCGACGAAGGCGAACGCGCTCGAAACGCTTGCCCGCGCCACCGATGTCGTGTTCGACAAGACTGGGACCCTGAGCGATGGCCGCCTCGTCGTGGATGGCAGCGCCACGTTCAACGGGGCCGACATCGATGAGGTTCTCGCCATCGCCGCTGCGCTGGAACGAAACAGCCTGCACCCGATTGCTTCGGCGTTTGCACACGTCTCGACCAACATGACGGCACAGGAGGTCGAGGAGCATCCTGGCCTGGGCATCGAAGGCAGCGTCGACGGAAAGCGCTGGCGTCTCGGACAGGCCGCCTTTGCTGCCGGATGGGTGGACGACGGCCAACTCTGGTTGGGCGATGGCCTGCGCGCCGTCGCTCGATTCCGTTTGTGCGAGTCAGCGCGCGCTGATGCCCGTGCGGCCATCGAACTGCTGAAGGCGCAGGGGCTGGAGGTGCATCTTTCAAGCGGCGACGCCGAGCCGGCCGTTGCAGGTTTTGCGCGCAACCTCGGCATCGTGGACGCACTCGCTCGCCAGTCGCCCGAAGCCAAGCTGGCGCGCGTGCGTCAGCTGCAGCAATCGGGCCGCGTGGTAGTGATGGTCGGGGACGGACTCAACGACGCGCCGGTGCTTGCGGGCGCTGACGTGTCCATCGCGGTCGCCGACGGCACCGCACTTGCACAACGCGCCGCGGACTTCGTGACGACGGGCGCGTCTCTGGCGCGTATCTCCGCCGCGTTGGCGGTGGCGCGTCGCACACGTCACATCATTCGCCAGAACTTCGCGTGGGCGCTTGCGTATAACGCGTTAGCGCTGCCGCTCGCCGCCGCCGGCTGGGTGACGCCGTGGATTGCCGCCATCGGAATGGCGCTGTCGTCGCTGACAGTCACGCTCAATGCGTTACGGCTCGCGCGCGTGCCGGTCCGATGACCATCCTGCTGCTGCTGATTCCGTTGAGCCTGATGCTGGTCGGCGTCGCAGCGTGGGCATTCACCTGGGCAGTGCGCGCGGGTCAGTTCGACAACCTCGATACGCCGGCGCTCGACATGCTCAGCGAAGGTCGCCCAGACGCCACTGCAGACAAGGCAGTCGATGCCGATTGACTGGCTCGTCATCGGCGCCGCGGCACTCGGCGGCCTCATGGGTGGCGTGCACTGCGTCGCGATGTGCGGTGGCATTGCCACCGGCTTTTCGGCGATGAGCCCGCGCGGCGGCTGGTTGCAGGCGCTCGAACCCAACCTCGGCCGCATTGGCGGATACATCCTGGCAGGCGCGTTCGCAGGTGGACTGGGCCACGGCATCGTCGGCCTGGCGGAAAGCGAATGGCTTGCCTTCGGCCTGCGCAGCGCGGTGGGTCTCGTCCTCGTGGTGGTCGCGCTGCGCGTGCTTGATCGGCAGGGTCGATTCGCGAAGCTGCGCGCGCCTGGCATCTCGATGCACCAGTGGTTGCGACCACTGCAGCGGCGGCTGCTGCCGGCCAACACCACCGGCAAGCGGATGGCGCTGGGCATGCTGTGGGGTTGGTTGCCGTGTGGTCTCAGCACCACGCTGCTCGCCGCTGCGTGGCTGCAGGCCGATGCACGCAACGGCGCGCTGACGATGGCGGCATTCGGTGTCGGCACCCTGCCGGTGATGTTGCCTTTGACGTGGGCTGGTGCACGGCTCAGCCAGCGGCTGCAACGGGGTGGCTGGATGACGGCTGCGGGCTTGCTGGTGCTGTTGGCAGGGTTGCTGACGCTGGTCGCACCTTGGCTCATGCAGGTGCCGGCACTGCACGGACCGCTGTCTGCCCTGGGTTGTCGAGCGCTTCCCGTTTAGCGTGCCCATCGAAAGTCGGCGGATGGCGAAGTCTTCGCGATCACCGACACCCTGTTTCCGATTCCACGCGACTTTCTCGAACCTGCCCAAACCATGCGCGTTGATGTGACGGAAAACAGTGTCAAGGCGTTAGTCACACGCTCCTGTGATCTGCAGATTTTCGCTCGACGGCCGCGTCGTTAGCGAGTGCGGTTTGCGCACGCAGCGCGTAGACCAAAAACCAATGCAACCAAGCGGTTGCGTGACCGCCGCCGGTGCAAATGCGACCCGCTAAAGATGGTGGCTATGGGTGGACTCGAACCACCGACAGCATTATGAGAGCTACGCGTGAATGGTCACTCAAAAACTACTAGACATCACCATGGCACCTATTTCAGCCTAATCAGGCGCTTAAGCGCGTGGCTCCCGTTGGGAGGAGCGGTCCCAAAAGGCCGGTTTACGACCCTTTAGAAACTACTAGCCGTCAACTGGCGACGCGGGTACGGTGGAGTGCCGTGACCCAAGCAA
>JBKJSW010000423.1:0-8787 GCA_046595765.1 Ahniellaceae bacterium | reverse complement strand
GGGGACGCGGCCAAGGTCAACTTCCGGCCCGAAATGTTCCTGAGGCCCGCGTTCCGCGAATATGGAAGAAGGCTGCGCGCGGCGCCGGGCGTACTGGCCAGCTGGCTCGGAGATTGGGCGCGCCACCCCTTGAGTCGTGGCTGGAGCGACATCTTCGGGCGGCTGGGTGCGCTGATTCCGGCCGGATTGTTCGATAACGAGCCTATCGATACCTACCTGCGCGAAGTCTTCGCGCACTACGGTCGCAGCAACGACTTCCGTGAGTTGCCGCGACGACTGTTCGTGGTGGCGGTCGAACTCGACACGGGCGAGGTGGTGCGGTTCGGGGCCAAGGGCTTCGACCATGTGCCGATTTCCCGCGCAGTGCAGGCGAGTGCCGCATTGCCGGGGTTGTATCCGCCCGTTGAAATCGACGGCAAGCACTACGTCGATGGTGCGCTGCGCCGCACCCTGCACGCATCCGTCGCGATGGCCGACGGCGCGGACCTGGTGCTCGCGCTCAATCCGCTGGTGCCCTTCGACGTCGCGGCGCGCGCTGCCGCCAACGCGCGCGACAACGCGGGAATGGCGGCCACGCTGACGGCCAGCGGCCTGCCCGCGGTGCTATCGCAGACTTTCCGCACGCTCCTCAAGTCGCGCATGCAGGTCGGGCTCGACAAGTACCGCCACCAGTATCCGCACTCCGACCTTGTCCTCTTCGAGCCGAACTCCGACGACGGCGAAATGTTCTTCGCCAATGTCTTCAGTTACGACAATCGCCAACGGGTGGCGGAACACGCGTTTCGCGCGACCCTGGCCGATCTTCGGAAGCAGCGCGAAACGCTCGGCCCGTTGCTCGCCCGACATGGCATCACCTTGCGCGACACGGTGCTCGACAACCCGTCAGCGAGCATGCTCACCGGACTGCGCAGTTATCGTCCCCGCCCTACGCCGCAGTCGCGCAAACTGCGTCGCGCCCTCGACGACCTTGACGTCGCGCTGCAGGAGAGTCGACCGCCACGCGGCAGCCGCCACCCGCGGCGACGCCGGACCGGCACTTGACCTTCCCACGGCCCGGATGCGCGCTCGCCACGTAGTGTGACTATTCTATGCGGGGTGCCTAGCGTGCCTCTCCCCGGACCCATCCTGCCAATCGAGCCTGCCGCCATGACCGAACCCAAGTTCAAGAAGAAGCCCGCCGCCGAAGCGCCAAGGTTCGATGCCCAGGGCAAGCTGCTCGAATCAGCGCAGCAGATCTGGATGGCGGGCCTGGGCGCTTTTTCGCGCGCGCAGGACCAGGGTTCCAAATTGTTTGACGCGTTGATCCGCGAAGGACAGACCATCGAATCGAAGACGCGCCACTTCGCAACAGGCAAGGCCGACGGGGTGCGCGACAAAGTGGAGAACACGGTGAGCAACGTCAAGGAACGCGCGGCCGATACCTGGGATCGGCTCGAGAAAGTGTTCGAAGATCGCGTTTCCCGCGCACTGACCCGCCTCGGTGTGCCAGGACGCGAAGAGATGCAGGCGCTCGTCGATCGGGTGGAGCAACTCAATCGCAGTGTGCGTCAGCAGCAGGCCGTACCGCCGCGTGCAGCTGCGTCGGCTCCGCGCACGCCGGCTCGCAAGTCGCCCAGTAGCACGGCCCGGCCGGTCGCAGCCGCGAAGTCGAAAGCCGCAGCCAAACCGAAGGCTGCGGCGACTCCGTCCGGCACCTCCTCGAGCGCGCCGCGCCAGAAACGCGCGTCCGCTCCGAAGCACTGACGGCAGCGTGCGCTCGACGGGATGCAGCGATCGGGCGTCTGTGACAGGGAGACTTCAAAGTTTCATTGACGCCGAGGCACGGTGCGGGGCTAGCAGGCCAGGTGCCTTGGCGCAGCCAGGAATGAAGAGATCGTCACTGCGTCACGGCTCCCCAACGTTCACGGAGGTGCACCATGCGTTTCGCATTGCTTGCAGTCCTGCTCGCGTTCCTTGCAACGAGTGCGCCGGCAGCGACGATCATCGACGTCAGCCATCCCGACCAGTCCTACCAGGAGCGAGGCTTCGAAAGTGCGCGCAAAGGCGACTTCGCCGAAGCGCAACGCTTTTTCCGCATGGCCGCGCGTTTTGGTGACAAGCCCTCGCAACTTGCGCTGGCGCTCATGCACAAGGACGGGCTCGGAACTCCGGTTGACAAGGCGACTGCCTATGCCTGGTCCGACCTGGCGGCCGAACGTGGCTACCCACAATTCCTGATCCTTCGTGAAACCATCTGGGGTGATCTCGATGGAGCGCAGCAGGCGCGAGCACTTAAACTCGGGGCGAAGTTGTACCGGGAGTACGGCGACGCGGTCGCGAAGCCGCGCCTGGAAGCGCGGCTGCGCCGCGGCTTGGCACGAGCTACCGGATCGCGCACCGGCGCCGTCGACGAATCGCTACAGGTCGGCGTGGTGCGCAAGGGCTACGGCCGAGTGGTCCCCGGCCAGCTGGGAAGCCAAGGCAATGCGCTTGAGGGCCTGGCGGCCAGCGCAGGCCGCGTACGCGAGTACTACGCCTCCTATCGGTGGAAGCCTATCGAGTACTGGGCCCGCGTGGACGAGGTCTGGCTGCCCAAGGGTGAAGTCAGCGTCGGCGACCTGCAGAAATTGAAACGCTGATTCTTTGTATCACCAGTGCACTCCGCGCATGAGCGAGGCGAACGCCACCTGTTCGTTCGATGGCTTCTCGTCCCTGCCCTTCATGCCCTTGGCGGCTGCTGAATCCGGGAACAGGTTGTAGGCGGTATTCATCACCACTTCGTACGCCTTCGGCGCCACCGCGTTCAGCACGGAGGAGAACACCCCGAGCCGCGTCGCGATGCGGCTCGGCCGCTTGATGATCGCGGTCACGATCATGTCGGCCGCCTCTTCCGGCGAGAGCGTCGGCACGCTGTCGTACATCTTGGTCGGACCGATCATCGCGGTGCGCACCAGCGGCATGTTGACGGTAGTGAAGGCGATGCCGAGGTCGGAGAATTCGCCCTGCGCGCAGTTGGAAAACGCATCGAGCGCGGACTTCGAAGCCACGTAGGCAGAGAACCGGGGCGAGTTCGCGAGCACGCCGATCGACGAAATGTTGATGACGTGCCCGCGACGACGTTCCGTCATGGCCGGCAGAAATCCCAGAATCAGTCGCAGAGCGCCGAAATAATTGAGCTGCATGGTCCGTTCGAAATCGTGGAAGCGGTCATAGGACAGCGCCACCGAACGTCGGATCGAGCGCCCCGCGTTGTTGACGAGGATGTCGAGCGGGCCGTGATCCGCCAGCACGCGCGCGACCAGCTTGTCGCATTCCTCGAGTTCGGCGATGTCCGCGCTGTAGGTGTGGCACGTACCGCCCGAGGACTCGATCTCGGCACGCACGCTGTCGAGCTCTTCCTGCTTGCGCGCAACGACGATCGTGCGCGCGCCGGCGGCGGCAATCTTGATCGCTGCGGCGCGCCCGATGCCCGATGAGCCGCCGGTGATCAGGACCAGCTTGCCCTTGACGCGACCGCTGAGCGAATGGTCGAGGAACAGGTCCGGATCAAGATGGCGCTCCCAGTAATCCCACAACCGCCACGCATAACTTTCGAGCGGCGGCACGGTGATGCCGCTGCCCTTGAGCGCGCGTTCGGCTTCGCGCGTGTCGAAACGCGTCGGGTAACTGATGTACTTCAGCACTTCGCGCGGGATGCCGAGGTCCTTCATGACCATCTGGGTGAAGCGCTTGACCGGCGGCAGGTTGCCGATCACGCCGCGTATGGCCGGTGGCACGAAGGCAAACATGCGCGCATCGACGCGCATGGTCATCTCCGGCGCATGCGCGGCGCGGGCGAACGTGTTCAACACCTCGCCTACCCGCTGCGGAGCTGGATCGGTGAGATGGAAGGTGTGGCCGTCCAGGCCACGCTTGTGCGCGATATGGTCCAGAGCCGCTGCGACGAAATCCACCGGCACGAGGTTGATACGGCTGCCCTCGATCCCGATCGTCGGCATCCATTGCGGCAGCAGTTCGCGCGTCTTTTTGATCAGCCGGAAAAAGAAATACGGTCCGTCGATCTTGTCGATTTCGCCGGTGCGGGAGTCGCCCACGACGATCGCGGGACGGTAGATCCGGTACGGAGTCTTCTTCTGCGAGCGCACCAGGCCTTCCGAATCGTGCTTGGTGCGGAAGTACGGATCGTCGAGGCCCTCGGCCTCCGCAAACATGTCTTCCTTGAAGACGCCCGGATAAAGACCGGCCGCGGCGATGGAACTGACATGATGGAACGTGCCTGCCTCGATGGCGGATGCCAGGTCGAGCGCGCGCTGCGTGCCGCGCACGTTGGACTCCTGCTGCGATTCGGCGTCGGCGGTCAGGTCATAGATCGCGGCGAGGTGGAAGAAGTGCTTCACCTTGCCGCGCAGGCCGGCGACGGCAGTCGCGGACAATCCGAGTTTCGGCTTGGTCAGGTCGCCGGTCACCTTGACCAGTCGACCCTTGGCCGCACCCGAGCGCGCGACCAGGTCGTCGAATTTCGCTTCCGAGCCCTTGCGCACGAGCACATGGATCTTGCCGGGACGTTCGAGCAGGCGCTCGATCAGATGCCGCCCGATGAACCCGGTGCCGCCCGTGATGAAGTAGCTCATGGCTGATCCGCACGACTTGACGACGCCCCCTGCGCCAGTCGGAACACGATAACCAGCAAGCGACCATTTGCCTAGAACAGGGCGAATCTGATGAACGGGTCGTCGGCGCCTCCCCGCAACCGTTGACCGACAGGGTCGGGTTCGGCCTAATGGGGGTTCCGCAGGGGAGGCCGGCAATGAGCGATCTCGGCAAGCATTTCGAGCAGGCGCAGGCAACGATCAAGTCGCTGACCGAACGTCCGGACGACAGCGTGCTTTTGCGGCTGTACGCCCTCTACAAGCAGGGCAGCGAGGGCGACGTGTCGGGAGACCGCCCCGGCTTCTTCGACTTCAAGGGCGGCGCGAAGTACGACGCGTGGGAAAAGCTCAAGGGCACGGCGCCCGCCACCGCGCAGCAGCAGTACGTCGATCTGGTGGCCAAGCTCGCGCGCTGAGGCCCGCGATCCCGACGCGATGGCCAGCAACACCCGGGAACGAATCCTCGACGCCAGCCTTGGCATGTTCAACGCGCGCGGCGAACCCAATGTCACCACCAACCACATCGCCGACGAGCTGGATATCAGCCCGGGCAACCTCTACTACCACTTCAGGAACAAGGACGACATCGTCGAGCACCTGTTCGCGCGGTACGAAGTGCGGATCGAGGAAGCGCTGGTGCTGCCCGACGGTCGCCTGCCGACACTGGAGGACATCTGGCTCCTGCTCCACGTGGCGTTCGAGTGCATGTGGGACTTCCGCTTCATCTATCGCGACCTGGTTGACATCACCAGTCGCAACCGCAAACTTCGATTGCACTTCTCGCGGATCCTGAAACGCGCCACCGCCAACGCCGAAGCGGTGCTGCGGGGTCTCAGCTCCAGCGGTGAGATGCGCGCCTCGCGCGCCGAGATCGAGGCGACCGCCCACAACATCCTGCTCGTGACGAGTTTCTGGATGAGCTACAACGCCGTGCTCGGCGGACATCTCGAGCGCGAAGCCACCGACCTGACGCGCGGGATCTACCAGGTGATGATGCTGCTCGCCCCGTTCCTGCGCGATGCGGAGCGTCTGCACCTGCACACGCTGGCGTCCGACTACGTCAAATAAGGAAGCACCTATGGATTCCGGTCGACGCGTTCTCTATCCAGAATCCGAGCCGTTCGCAATCGGGACGCTCAAGGTCGACTCGCGCCACACGCTGTATTTCGAGCAATGCGGCAACCCGCACGGCAAGCCCGTGGTCCTGCTGCACGGCGGTCCGGGCGCGGGTTGCAATGCCAGGATGCGGCGCTTCCACGATCCAGCCCACTACCGGATCGTGCTCTTCGACCAGCGCGGCGCCGGCCGGTCGACACCGCACGCGGACCTGGTCGACAACACCACCTGGCATCTGGTCGAGGACATCGAAACGCTGCGCAGTCATCTCGGCATCCAACAATGGCAGGTGTTCGGTGGATCATGGGGTTCAACCCTGGCGCTGGCGTACGCGCAGAAACACCCCGAACGCGTCACCGAACTGGTGCTGCGTGGCATTTTCATGCTGCGACGCTGGGAACTCGAATGGTTCTATCAGGAAGGCGCTTCGCGAATCTATCCCGATGCTTGGGCGCATTACGTCGCGGCGATACCCACGGTCGAGCGTGCCGATTTCATTTCCGCCTACCACCGTCGGCTGACCAGCGACGATCCGGCGACGCGACTCGCCGCCGCGCGTGCATGGTCGATCTGGGAAGGTGCCACGAGTTTCCTGCTGCCGGATGACGAGTTCGTCGCCACGCATGACGAGGCCGAATTCGCGCTGGCGTTCGCGCGCATTGAATGCCACTACTTCGTGCACGGGGGTTTCATGGAAGTCGAGGACCAGTTGCTGCGCGATGCCCCTCGACTGAGCGCGATCCCCGGCACCATCGTGCACGGTCGCTACGACGTCGTTTGTCCGCTCGCCAACGCGTGGGACCTCAAGCGCGCGTGGCCGCAAGCCGACCTCGAAATCGTCCCTGACGCCGGCCATTCCGCCTTCGAGCCAGGCCACGTCGATGCCCTGGTGCGCGCGACTGATCGGTATCGGTGAGACGAACCGGGCCGTCAACGCGGCCCGGTTCGCGATCCAAGAGTCGACAATCAGGCGGTGGCAGCACGCCGGCGACGAACCGGGGCCTTGCGCGCCGCGCGGGTCGGGTTTGCCCGGCGATTGCGCGCCTGTGCATTGTCGCGAACGCGATCGAACTCGGCACGCGACTGCTGGTAGATCGACTGCAGCTTGGCGAGCGCATCGTCGGCACCCGAGCCGATCGTCTTCTCGGTGGCGCGCAGGTTGCGCACCACGCGCTGCTTCAAGGGGCCGTACTCGGAATTGGCCTTCTTCGAAAGGTCGGCTGCGATGCGCTGAAGATCGCGATTCAACTGTTGCGCGAACTTTTCGGCCTCGCCCCGGAACTGCTCGCCCTCGGTGACCAAGCGCGCGAAAGTCTTGCTGGACTGCTTGCGCGCGAGCGACACCGCGCCCAGGCCTGCCAGCCAAAGCTGCCGCGGGAACTGGCGCTGCGGCTTGGCGCGCGAAGAGGTGCTTCGAATCTGCTTGGTGACCATGCGGAACCCTTGTCGTTGAGGAGTGCTTCGCTGCCTAAACTAAGCCCGTCCGTCCGAGCATTCACTTTACTTCGCGCATTGCCGGCAAGCGGCACTTGGCCCATCCTCGGGTTTTCCGACCGGGGAACGACATGGCCAGCACCAAGTGGATTGCATTTCCGTATCCAGCCAAGTCGTTCGACTTTGCCGGCGACAAGCTCCAGAAGAACTGGGCGACGTTGCATGCAGGCGACCAGGAAGCGTTTCCCGATGCGAAATGGGCTGCCACCGCGATCAAGGCCGCACCGCAGCCCGGTCTGAAGCTCGACGCCGAGGCACTGGCAACCGCGGCACAAGACGCATGGCGTGCATTCCACCGGGGCGACTTCGGCGATGCATTCGACCGTGGCGACAAGCTCGGTGTCTGGGGCGCCGTCGTGGCATGCAAATCCCAGGGCATCCATGCGGCAAGACTGATCGCGCAGGACAAGATCCGCATGGCCGAACTGCAACAGGCGACCCAACGCGCGCTCGAAGCTTCCGTGAAATGGCCGCAGTGCGCGAACGCGTTTTACCAGCACGCGCTCGCACTGGGCCGCTACAGCCAGGCCATCTCGATCGCTCAGGCGCTGAGCCAGGGACTCGCGGGCAAGGTCAAGGCCAGCCTCGATTCGACCCTCAAGCTCGCGCCGAAGCACGCCGAAGCCATGCTCGCCCTGGCGCTGTACCACGCTGAAATCGTCGCCAAGGTGGGCAGCCTGCTGGCGGGGCTGACCTACGGCGCCAAGGCATCCATCGCAGAGCAGCAGATGAGCGCCGCGCTCAAACTGATCCCCCAGGCGCCGATCGCCCACATCGAACACGGCAACATGCTGCTCGCGCTCCACGGCGCCAAGCGCGAGGACGAAGCCGCTGGCGCCTATGCGAAGGCCGCGGCACTCAAACCGCGTGATGCGATGGAGTCGCTGGACGTCGCCTACGCGAAATCCCAGATCGAGTAGTCGCGGCACCGCGACCCATCCGGGAGTCCAACGCTGCCGCGGACCGTGGCCGCAAACCGCAACAGCGGCGCAGCCCCTTGCCCGCTCGAAGAAATCAACGCGGCGCCGCGTAGTGCGCCAGCGTGGACTGTGCGCCCGACGCAGTGATGGGATCGGCCCAATCCTCCATCAACGTGATCAGCATGAGCTTCTCGAACTCCGGCGCGAAGCGGTCGATCACCGCCTGCGGATCGGGGATGCGCTTGGCGTCGGCGATCAGGCCGAAGTGCACGCGGCCGTTGTACGAGAGGATGCTGATGCCGACGCCGATCGAACCGTTCTGCGGCACCCAGAACATCAAGTCGTCGATGCGACTGCCCCCCAGGTACATCGGCTGTTGCGGACCCGGAACATTAGTGGCGACGGCTGACGCTTTGCGGCTGAACAACTCGAGAGCCATGCGCTGCACCGGCGCAGGTGCCATGCCGACGGCCGCGAGCAGGCCGAAGGTGACGGCGGCCTGCTTGGAACGCTTGAGTCCCTGCATGCACTCGGCAACCCGCTCCACCCGGCGCAGCGGATTGCCTTCGCCGATCGGCAGCTCCAGGAACACCAGGCCAAAGTGATTGCCCAACTGCTTGGCGTGTTCG
>JBKJSW010000336.1:0-3988 GCA_046595765.1 Ahniellaceae bacterium | reverse complement strand
ACGTTGACCGCGAACCGCGTGTTGTCCTCGGCCAGGAAACGCTTGTTGCGCCAGTCGTAGTCCCATTCGCAGCCATAGTCCTTGTTGCTGTAGAGCACGCCGAGACGGCCGTCGATCTCGATGCCGCGCAGGTAGTCGTGGATGAGGTCGTCGCCCCAGCCATTCAATTCGAAGGCGGTCGGGGGCGGTCCCTCGAATGCGAAGACACTGCGGAACACGGCATGGTCCTGCGGCAGTCGTACGAGCGCATCACCCCCGAACATCGATGCCATCTGCGCCTCGAACGAGCGTGCGAATAGGCCGTCGATATCGTGGTTGCAGTCGTCGACGAACACGAAGCCTCCGCTGCGCACGTACCGCTCGAAATTACGCCGCTCCGCGGGATTGAATTCGACCAGTTTGTGGCCTGCGAGATAGCAGAACGGCGCCGTGATCGGCGCATCGTCCGCCAGCGCGACCACCCGCTCTTCCGGATCGACACGCAGCGTCGTGTAATCAATCAGGGAAGTGATGACATTGGCCGGCATGCGCTGGTCCACGTCCCAGTCGCCGGATTCATACATGAGTCGCGTGAAGACGAAATCGAACTCGGCCTTTGCAACGGCCTGTGCGAAAACGCTCGCCGGAGCAAGCGCGCACGCGGCCGCCACACCGCCCAGGAGTCGCAGCGCCTCGCGGCGCTGCATGGATCCCTTGGACTTCCGACTAGACCGCATCCGACAGGGAGGTGAAGGTGAAGTCGCGCAACTTCATGGGCGGAATCATCATGAGCAGCGGCGACTCGTCGGCGGACAGGCGGATGGGCTTGCCGAGCTCCTCGACGTTGTTGAGCATGATCACCGGCGACTCGTTGAAGCGGAAATTCTTGATCGGGTACTTGATCTCGCCATCCTCGATGTAGAACGTGCCATCCCGGGTCAGGCCGGTCAGCAGCATGGTCTGCGGATCGACCAGTCGGATGTACCACGTGCGGGTGACGAGCACGCCCTTCTGGGTCGAGGCCACGAGGTCCGCGGTCGATTTGTCGCCGCCGCTCATGATGAGGTTGCCGGCCTGTCCCTGCGCGCGCTTTTCCTTGAGCTTGGCCCAGTAACGCGAGTACTGCAGGTACTCGACCTTCCCATTCTTGATCACATCGACACGCTTTCGCGGCAGCCCCTCCTGGTCCCAGGGAACCACCGCGAGATCCGGATGCGAGGGATCGGAGAACATATTGACGCGCGAGTCGAATACCTTCTCGCCGATCTTGTTGCCGCCGCCCTTCCTCGTGAGGAAACTGCGGCCCTCATCGGCCTGGCGTGCGTCGAACCCGGACATCATGAAGGAGATGAGTCCACCCGCGGCCGCAGGTTCGAGGATCACGGTGTACTTGCCGGGCTCGAGTGCCTTCGCGCCCGAAGAACCCTTGGCCTTGGCGATTCCCGTGCGGATCGCTTCCTTCGTGTCAAATCGTTCGACAGAACTCTCGTTGCGACCGACCCAACCCGACCCACTGCCGTCCTCGGTGCGAACCGTGCAGGTGTAGTCGAGCCCAGTCGTCCGCTGATAGGCGAAATTCCCGTTGCTGTTGGCCATCGCCGTGAACCCGACGTTGTCCGTCAAAAAGCCCGCCGCGATGAGCTTTTCGGCCTTGCAGGGATCGATTGAATCCTTTGCGACCTGCGCACGGTACTGCGGCGTGATCGCCGCGATGCTCGCGTCAAACGTGTCGGTGGCCGCGTACTCCTGTTTCGGCAGTGCCGGCATGAACTCGGGATTCTCCGGCGCGAGCCGCGCGAGTTCCTCGGCGCGGCGCACCACGCGCTCAAGCGATGCATCGTCGAACTGGTTGATGGTCGCGATGCCCACGCGCTTGCCGTATGCGACCTGGACGCCCAGCGAGACGTCGCTCACCACGCCGCTGGTGGAGACGTTGTTGAGCGCGAAACGCACGTTGCCGCCTACCGATCCCGTGAGCGTCGCAGTGCACTCGTCAGCCTTCGACAACGCCACGACCTTTTCGAGCAACTCGCGCGCCTGTGCTTCGGTATACATGATCATTGGCATAACTCCGGACGTGCGCGCTCAGCCCAGGCTGCGGGCGGTGTTGATGACATTGACGCCGTTGAAGCGCGTCGTACTCGATCCGTGGGATACCGCGGACACCTGGCTCGGCTGACCCTTGCCGTCGAAGAACGAGCCATTGAGCCGGTAATCGCTCTCGTCGCAGATCGCAACGCACGAATTCCAGAATTCCGGCGTGCGTATCTGGTACGCGACGTCTTCGATCATGTGGGTGATCGCGCCGTTCTTGATCTCGTAGAAGAGCTGACCGCCAAACTGCGCGTTGTAGCGCTGCTGGTCGATCGAGAAGGATCCGTCGCCGACGATGTAGATGCCGTTCTCGACGTCCTTGACCATCGCCGCCACGTCGAGAGGCTTGCTGCCGGGAGCAAGCGAGACATTGGCCATGCGCTGGAATTGCACGCTGGACCACGAATCGGCGTAGCAGCACCCATGCGACGCTTCTTCGCCCAGGATGTGGACCTGGTCGCGAGTCGCCTGATAATTAACCAGCGTGCCGTCCTTGATGAGATCCCAGCGCCGCGTCTTGACGCCCTCATCGTCGTAGCCGACGTAACCGAGGCTACCCGGCTGGGTCTTGTCCGCGAAGAGAGTCACCTCGTCGCTGCCGTACTTGAACTTGTCCTTGCGCTTGTCGAGCGTCGCGAAACTGGTGCCCGCATAATTGGCCTCGTAGCCCAGCACGCGGTCGAGTTCCGTCGGGTGCCCCACGGACTCGTGGATCGTGAGCCAAAGATGCGAGGGATCGAGCACGAGGTCGTACTTGCCCGGTTTGACGGACGGCGCCGTCAACTTCTCGCGGGCCTGGCGAGCGGCGGCCACGGCGTCCTCGCGGAGATCGTACGACTTGCCGTAGCCAATGACACCGCCAGGCAGCTTGACCTTGTCCGCCGCGGCGCCGTCGAGGTATTCGTAACCCATGCCCATGGGGGCGGAAATGCCGTCGCGGGTGCGGAACTTGCCACTTTTCTTGTCGATGGCGGTCGCCGTCATGGGCGTCCAGATCCGGTGCACATCCTGGTCGATGTAGGAGCCATCGGTTGACGCGAAGTACTTCTGCTCGTTGACCAGGAACATGAGCGTGTTGACGTAATCGGCGCCAGCCTTCATGGCGGCGGCATTGACGTCGAGCAGCAGCTCGACCTTTTCCTTGATCGGTACTTCCATGGAATTCTTGCGGATCGGCGTCGCCCACGACACCTCGCCGACGCCCGGTGTCTTCGCCAGCTGCACGGGCTGCGTCTGCGACTTGGAGTTGGCCTTGGCGATTGCGGCCGCCTGCCGCGCCGCACTGGCCACGCCATTCTCGGTGAGGTCGCTGGTGGCGGAAAATCCCCAGGTCCCATCGACCAGCACGCGCACGCCGACCCCAGTCGATTCGGTGTTGACCACGTTCTGGACCTTGTCCTCGCGCGTGATCACGAATTGCTGCAGGTAACGGCCGATACGCACGTCGCAGTAACTCGCGCCGGCGTCATGGGCGGCCCCGAGCGCGGTGTCGGCGAGCGCCTTCTTCATCCAGACGTCGAGCTTGGTGCCGAGGACCTCGGCGGCGACCGACTGCCCAAAAGCGCGCGGCACGGCGAGGCCGCCGAGGCCCATGCCGGTGAGAATCATGAAATCGCGTCTGTGCACTGCGGATCTCCGACGGTGCGGCCCTCGCGGGCGTGAATAGGAACAACCGGACGTGGGCGGCACAATCGCGTCGCGCAGCGTGGCGCATCGTCGTCCCTCGGCACTGCGTCCTACAAGTGACGAATGGCATGGGGGGGTGAGGCGGCACTGCTTGCGCGCCACTGGCGCGCGTGCCGCCGAACGCCCGCCGCATGCAAGCGGCGGGCCGGATGAGGCGGACATTTCTCGCGCCACTGGCGCGCGTGCCGCCGAACGCCCGCCGCATGCAAGCGGCGGGCCGCATGAGGCG
>JBKJSW010000296.1:0-6730 GCA_046595765.1 Ahniellaceae bacterium | reverse complement strand
TCGCGTTCTACCTGCCGTCGCGGTTCGCGAACCTCATTGCGGCGGTGCTGTTCACGATCGGTGCCTTGACCGACTGGCTCGACGGATTCATCGCCCGGCGCTGGCAGCAATACTCGGCGTTCGGCGCATTTCTTGATCCCGTCGCCGACAAGATCACCGTGTGCTTCGCGCTGTTCCTGATCGTGCAGGCGGACCATTCGCCACTCATGGCCATCACTGCCGCCGTCATCGTCGGACGCGAGATCACCATATCGGCGCTGCGCGAATGGATGGCAGAAATCGGCCAGCGCACTACCGTTCGCGTGGCAGGCCTCGGCAAGTTCAAGACCGTGTTGCAGATGGTTGCCATTATCATCCTGCTGCTACAGCACCGTTATGCCGGGCGACCGCTGTACGAGGTCGGCAAGTACCTGCTGGTGGTCGCCGCCGTGATCACCCTCTGGTCGGGCTTCGTCTACCTGCGCGCGGCGTGGCCACTGATGCGGGCGGAGGGCAAGGCCAGCGCGGCGCCGTCTGCAATATCCGCTGACCGTGACTGAAGGGGTCTGCAGGCGTGGTGAATGCGCGGTGCCGGGTGTTTTCAGTACGCGCCGGTTGACACCGAATGGGCGCGAGCTATCATGCGCGGCTCCGCGGGAATAGCTCAGTTGGTAGAGCACTACCTTGCCAAGGTAGATGTCGCGAGTTCGAGTCTCGTTTCCCGCTCCAGCCAGCCGCGTGGTTTCGGCCGTCACATCAAGGCTCCCATGCCTCGATGGGTCATCAGAAACCCCGCTCGACAAACCCCGGCACGCCGGGGTTTGTTGTTTATGGATCCATGAAGTATTTCCTTCTCTCCGTTCACGGGGAGAAGGTGCCGAAGGCGGAAGAGGGGCAGCTCCAGCGCCACGAATCTGCCTGCTGTTCAGCCCAACTGTGGCGCGGCTCACTGCACACCGTCACAATCCGCAAGCGCGCTACCTGGCCAGGTGGCAGAGTGGTCATGCAGCGGCCTGCAAAGCCGCCTACGCCGGTTCAATTCCGACCCTGGCCTCCAACTTCAGGAGTCGACCGCTCTGGCGGTCGACTCGCACGACGCAGGCCCGGGTGGCGAAACCGGTAGACGCAAGGGACTTAAAATCCCTCGGCCTTGTGCCGTGCCGGTTCGAGTCCGGCCCCGGGTACCACCGTTTCCTTAGGATCATTCCCGATGTTCGCTCGAGTCCTGGCCGCTGCCGGCCTGTTTGTGTGCGCCAATGCGACGGCCCAGACATCGGTGTTCGTCAACGAACTGCACTACGACAACGTCGGTACTGACCAGAACGAGACGGTCGAAGTCGCGGCGCCTGCAGGCACCAACCTCACCGGCTGGTCGATCGTTCTATACAACGGCAGTGGCGGAGTCACCTACGCGACGCTGCCGCTGAGCGGATCCATGCCTGGCAACTGCGGAAGCCACGGCGTGATGAGCGTGGCGGCACTTGGGTTGCAGAACGGCGCACCGGACGGCCTCGCCCTCGTCGATAACGCGGGAAGCGTCGTGCAGTTCCTGAGTTACGAAGGTTCCTTCGTCGCGTCCAATGGCCCGGCCATGGGCATGACCAGCATGGACATCGGCGTGTCCGAATCCGAGAGTACTGCGGCGACGGCGAGTCTTGCGCTCACGGGTACCGGAACGTTCTACGAATCCTTCGCATGGGGCACCGCGGCCACGGCAACATTTGGTGGCTGCAACGCGGGTCAGTCGTTCGCGGCAGGCGTCGATGTGCCGCCGACCGTGGCGTCGACGTCACCCGCGAACGGTGCGCTCAACGTGCCGGTTGCGACCAACATCGTCATCTCGTTTTCCGAATCCGTGACCGTGACCGGCGCCTGGTTCGGACTCGCCTGCGCCGTGTCGGGCAATCTCGGTCTTGCGGACGTGGTCGTCACGCAGGTCGGCTCCAGCACTTTCACCCTCGATCCCAACGTCAACTTCGCGAATTTCGAGCGTTGCGACGTGACCGTCGTCGCCTCGCGCGTCGTCGACCAGGACGGCATGCCGCAGCCGCTCGCGACCGACTATTTGTTCGGCTTCACCACGGTGGCGGACGTTGCACCGGTAGTGTCGGCGGTGTCGCCGATAGCCGGTGCCACCGGCGTGCCCCCGGCCAGCAACGTCACTATCACCTTCTCGGAAGCGGTCACGGCGGGAGCGGGCGCGTTCGGCCTCGCGTGTGGCGGCGCCGCACAGTCCGCGACGCGCTCCGGTGGTCCTGTCCAGTACACACTCAATCCCGCGTCCGACCTGCCTCTGTCGACTTCCTGCACGCTGACCGTTAGCGCCGCCCAGGTCGTGGACCAGGATGGATCGCCAAACGCGATGCAAGGTGATTACACGAGTTCGTTCACCACTGGCGCTGGGGCGTCCAACTACTACGCGACGGCGGACGCGAGCAGTACCGCCTCGTTGCGCGCGACGCTGCACGAGATCATCGACGACCACACGCGCTTCCCCTATACCGACGACGTTGTCCAGGATACGTGGGACGTGCTCAAGCTGGCCGATGAGGATCCCCTCGACACAGCGCGCGTGCTGGATATCTACCGGAACACTCCTTACGCGAAAGCCGCCGGCGGCAACGCGTTCTATAACCGCGAACACACCTGGCCGAACTCGCTGGGTTTTCCCATCGACGGCCCGCAGAATTCCGCCTATACCGATACGCACATGCTCATGCTGTCCGATATCGGCCACAACGCTGCGCGCGGCAACCTCCCGTTCGGCACCTGCGCCAGCGGCGAGGCCTTCACGACGATCCAGTACTTCGGCCAAGGCGGCCCGGGGCACGACAACCTCCGCTGCGGCGGCTTCTGGCAGGTCTGGGACGCACTGCGTGGCAACGTGGCGCGCGCGATCCTGTACATGGATATCCGCTACGAAGGCGGCACGCATGGCGTGACGGGTTTTCCCGAGCCGGATCTGCGCCTGACGGACAACGCAGCGCTCATCACGCAGTCGGGCGGCAACGCGTCGATCGCCTACATGGGCCTGCTCGCGACGTTGCTCGCCTGGCACGATCAGGATCCGCCCGACGAACGCGAGGTGCTGCGGAACGGCATAGTGCAGAGTTTCCAGGGCAACCGTAATCCGTTCGTCGATCATCCCGAATGGGCGGACTGCCTCTACCGCTCGGTCTGCAGCGCATCCACAGAAATTGTATTTGCCAACAGTTTCGAGTGAGGCGAAGCGGGCGCCGGACGCGGCGCCGCTCGGCGGCGAACTTTTGCCCTTACATGCGTTTCGCACCGCCCCCGAACGCACTCGTGAAGAACTTGCGTCTGGCCGGGTCGCCTCGTCCCGCTCCGCATCGCTTGCCTCGAGCGCCTGACGCGGTCAGACCGGCGTCACTCCGAAGATGACGCGACCGTAGTAGGGCGTTCCGAGCGCCTTCGCGCGAAAACCCAGCACACGAATGTGCGATTGCAGGTCGGGCCAGTCTTCCTCACGGCAGATCCAGACTGCACCCGACTCTGGCCCGCCTTCCGCCAACTCTTCTGCGAGATTCTCGTCGAAACTCGGGTTGATGAGTCGAGCGTGGGAATCGCGCTCGAGTTCAATGCGTTCGATCTCCGCGTCCAGATGCATGCGCAAGCCATAGCGCGGCTTGTCCTCCAGGAACAACACTTCCTTGATCGGCGCGGAGACGCGCGCACGTATCTCAGCGGCCCACGCAGCGGAATTCTGTTGCGTCGGCCAATAGACGCCGGCGAACTTGATTCCCATGAGCAGGACTGCCCAGGCGGTGAGCACTCTCCAATCCGGAAGCGCACGGCCTTCAATGTGGCGCTGTCTGGCGGCGAGCAATGCCAAAGGCAGAAAAATCGGCAGCACGTAAAGCGGCAGGCGCGAACGCGACAGACAGAAAACGAGCAGAGGCAAAAGCACCCACGCCGCCAGCAACAGCTGCTCCTGGTCGGCAGCGCGCCCTGCCGGTTCGCGCCATCGCCGAAGGCTGGACGGCAGGCCTCGCAACCAGCGCCACAGCGCCGGTGTCCAGGGCAGCGTGCCAAGCACCAGCGTGGGCGCATACACTTTCAGCCAGCCATACCACTGGGGGTGGCGACCAAAACTGTCGCTCGTCACGCGGCCGATTACTTCGGCGCCAAGGAAATAGCGAAGCAGGCCCGGCGTGTCGGTCATTACCGCCACGTACCAGGGCAACGCGACGAGCGCGAATACCGCCAGTCCGGACCATTGCAGCGCACGTGGCGTCCGCTCCGAAACGTGCAGCCAGTTGAAAGCCAGCACGGGCAGAAGTCCCAATAACGCAGGCGGACCCTTGGTCATGAAACCAAGTGCGAACGCCGCCCACATGAGCGCGAGCCACATTCGCGGAGATTTAGTCGGCCCGAAGCGCGCTTCGACGAACGCCCACAACGCAAGCGCTTGCGTGGCTGCCAGGATGAAATCGGTCGTGATGAGCTGCGATGCCGCGAACGGCAGGATCATCGTCGCGTACATGGCCGCGGCAGCCACGCGAGATTCGGGAAGCAAGCGTCGCGCGATCAAAAAGGCCAGCCAGACGCAAGCAAGATACGCAAGGGCCGACGGCAGTCGCGCCGCCCACGCGTTCTGGCCAAACACGGCAACACTGGATGCGATGGCCCAATAAGTGAGCGGCGGCTTGGTCCAGTGAGCGACATCGTCGTTGCGATGCGGATGCTCCCAGTCACCGCTGTCGAGCATGTTGAGCGCTACGTTGATGTAACGTCCTTCGTCTGGATCGAACACCCCGCGCAAGCCGAGGAATGCCAGCGACAGGGTGGCCGCCAGGAGAATGAGCGCCCAGGGCGCGTGCGCCAGTACGCGCAACGGCCCACCAGAGGCATTAGCCAAGAGCAGGTATCGCGAGCGCGGTGATTTTCGGCCATGCGCGCGTGCGCCGGCGGGCGCGGGATCCGGTCCTAACGCACGCCGTGGATGCAAAAATCACGTGCAATGCTCACCCGTGGCTTCCTGCAAGGCGCCGCGCCTTAGGGAAGGTGCCGACTCCACTTTACCTTCGCTGCGGTGGGTAGCAAAGCCTTCACCCGGGTGATTGAAAAATAGGAGGTATCCACCAAGCGCCGTGAGCCAGCAGATCAGCGCTGTCCATACATCGTGAGAAAAGAAATGGGCACCGCGGAACTGTTGATCAACACCGAAAATCGCGCCTGCCAACATTCCGACCGCCAAGCCGCTCCACCGCAACTGCGGTCGCGTTTCCAGACAAAAGAAGTAGAGGGCGAACCATGCGTACCCGGCACTTGCGTGGCCTGAGGGAAAACACGATGCATGGGGCATGTTCGCCGGCCGCGCTTCGAAAAAACCGACGAACGCCCTGTCGCCACCGTAGCGCAGCAAGTCCCATGGACAGTCCATGTCGGTGGCAGCCTTGAGCAGCCCCACGAAGATGGTCGCGACGATCCACGTGACTGCGAGGTACGCGAGCGGGCGGCGCCACTTGACAAGACTTCTCCCGAAATGGCTCCAGGCGTACAAGCCGACGACGAACAGCCACCCTGCAGCGCTGGCCCACTTGCCTCCGATGTGAAGCACAGATTCGGTGATTGGATTCCATCGCAGCGTCCAGCTACCGCCTTGCAAAATGTACAGATGGTCGGCGAGCCAGAAATCTCCTTGCAAAGGCATCAGCAGCGCACTGAGCGAAAGCGCTATGGCCAGCGGCCACCACAAATGGCTTCGGAAAAAATGTGCGCTACGGGTTGCCGCAGACGTAGGTTCGACCCGTCCCGGACCTTCCCGGTCGCTCCGCGCAGGTCGACGAGTGGCAGAACTGGTGATCGCGCTGGACATCGAGACACGTTGAGGGGCAACCTGTAAATTCCCCTCAGGTGGTTCTCAGGCAAACGTTAAGCGGCGCCCATTGAGCAGTCGCGAGATTGCCGTACCAGCAGACATGAACGCAGACTCCAAATCCCTCCGGGTCCTTATCGTCGAGGACCAGCACGATCTCGCCGCGAATATCTGGGATTTCCTGGAGCGTCGTGGCCATGTCGTCGACCATGCCGCCGACGGCGCGTCGGGGTTGTTGCATGCCTCACGGAATCGCTTCGACGTGATTGTGCTCGACCTCGGTTTACCGCGACTCGATGGACTCCATCTGTGCGGGCGCCTGCGCGAGGCTGGCGATGGCACTCCGGTCCTCATGCTCACTGCCCGCGATACGCTGGAAGACAAACTCACTGGCTTCGCGCATGGAGCCGACGATTACATGGTCAAGCCGTTTGAACTGGCCGAGCTTGAAGCGCGTATACGTGCGCTCCACCGACGCGCCGCGCAACATCCGCGCACACTGCTCGCAGCCGGCCCGTTGTCCTACAACGCCGAATCCATGCTGGCGAGTCGTGAGGGCAGGCGCATTGTGCTGACCAGAGCGCAAGGCCTGATTCTGGAATTGCTCATCCGCCGATCGCCCGCAGTGGTGAGTCAGGAGTCGCTTGCGAAACGCATCTGGGGTAGCCAGGGTGGGGATTCCGCTGCGCTGTACACGCACGTCTACAGTTTGCGCTCGCTGGTCGACAAGCCATTTGCAGAGCAACTGATCGAGACCGTTCATGGGTTCGGCTACCGCCTGATCGCAGTGGATGGCTAGGACTCTTCCCCTTCGCACCCGGGTGACGCTGCTCTACACGTTGATGGGCTTCGTCCTGAGTGTGCTGTTTGCGGGTGCCGTGGTGATCATTGCCGAAGATTATGAGCACGTGC
>JBKJSW010000295.1:0-10366 GCA_046595765.1 Ahniellaceae bacterium | reverse complement strand
CGAGGAAGTCAACGAGGAGATCACGAACATCGGGCGCATGTTGGTCCCGTTGGGCAAAAATTCCGATGACGTCGAAGCCCTGCGCAACGTGCGCCGTTCTTTCCATACGCTCAAGGGCAGCGGTCGACTGGTCGGCGCGCTGGCACTCGGCGAGTTCAGCTGGCGTGTCGAGTCCATGCTCAATCGCGTGCTCGATCGCAGCATCCCGATGGATCTGCAGGTCATCGCGCTGCTCGAACATTCACGCGTTGCGCTCGACCAGCTGCGCACGGAACTGCGCGGCATGGGCGCTGCGACGGCGCTGCCGCAGCTGGTTATGCAGGCGGCCGACCGGCTCGTCGCCGGCGAACCCGGCACCATCGAGACGACACGCCGCGTGGTGCGCAAACGCAGCGTGCAGGTACCCAGGGCGGTCGAGCAGGTGTCCGCACCGGTCGAAGCGCAGCAGGTTGAACAGCAAGCCGCAGCAGCTGAAGTGCAGCAGGCGATGGAAGTGGCGGAACGTGCGGCGGCTGGCATCGACCAACCGGGTATCGACATGCCGGACGAAGCCGCTGCGATGGAGGTGGCGACGGGCGAAACCATGCCTGAGATCGAGCCGATGCTGCTTGAGGTTCTGCGCAGCGAGGCGGGTGGCTACCTCATCGCGCTCGAGAGCTGGATTGAGCAGGCGCGGGACAGCGGCAACCGTCTGGTACCGACGTCCGAATTGCTGCGCGCGGTACACACGCTGCACGGCGCGCTCGGCATGGTCGAGGTGCCGGTCGTGGCCGAAGTCGTCGGGTTGCTCGAGGGATACCTCAAGCGACTTGTCGGCGCTGTCCGTATGCCGAGCGCTGAGGGCCTTGAAGCCATGGCCGATGTCTCGGGCGTGGTGGGTGCAACGCTTGCGCTGCTCGATCGGCCGGGCGCCTCTGTGCCGCCTGCGGGCGACCTCAATCATCGGCTCGCCGAACTCCGCGACGTGCTGCCGGAGCTCGCGTCGCCCACGATGCCTTCGTGGGCGGATACCGACGAAGACGTGCAGGACGCGCCCGTCGCCGCTGGCGGTTTCGTGCACGAAGCCGTCCACACCCCATTCGAGGAGGCAGTCGAGCCACTCGAGGCACGATCGCCGCAGGAAACCACGGCGACGTCAGACGAGATCGACCGCGTTGCGGTGGGCGAATTCACCGACGGCCTCGCGGAGGAGCCCGTCTACGCATTCACATTCGATGCCGACACGCTGGTCGACGATGCGCCGGTGTCGGATGTCGAGGCCACATCGGAAGAAGCCGATGCGCTGGACGAACCGCTCGCCGCGGAACTGCTCGGCGACGTACCAGCTGCCGACTGGGACTTGCCGCCACCGTCTTACATCGAGCCGCAGGTGGTGGAACACGCGGACGCCGAGTTCGATTCGCGCCTGCTGGACGACCCGGCGTCTCGCGTCGATGCATTGCCATCGTTCCCCGAAGACGAAGCGCACGCAGCGGCCGCGGCGCGCGAAGAACTGCCTGTTGCCGACGAAGACTTCGCACCGGAATCGCGCGCGGTCGAAGCCGCGCACGAAGCAGCAGTGGAACCTGCTTTCGCCGCGTGGAACGGACAGGACGTGCCTGCATTCCAGGAGTCCGATGCGATCGGGGACGACGTCGCCCTCGGTCCGCCGGAAGCGAGCGAAGGCGCAGAAGTCGCGGCGGAAGTGTCCGCCTCCGATGGCGTCGAACCGCCTGAGGTGGACGCGATGGCGACAGCGGACGAAGCTGGCATCGCCGAAGAGGATGCCAGCGACGGCGGGACGGTCTCTGCGGCCGAGCGTCGTCGGCAAAAGCGCAAGAGCGCACGCCAGCACAAGCGCGAACAGCGCGTCGCCCGCCGTCTCGAAGACACGGGTGCGGGCACGCCACCACATGCAGACGACGCCCTGGCTGCTGCCGAAGCGTTCGCCGACGACGACATCGAAGCCG
This sequence comes from Ahniellaceae bacterium, assembly GCA_046595765.1. Lineage (GTDB taxonomy): Bacteria > Pseudomonadota > Gammaproteobacteria > Xanthomonadales > Ahniellaceae > JBBQNY01. Next base: position 8,417 of record JBKJSW010000295.1, on the reverse strand, counting down.
TCTACGCGGTGGATTCGGGCCCAGAACCTGCATTCGAAGAGCCCCTGCCGCTCGCCGCCTCGGCGGATCCGGCCGAGCCGGCCGATGCAACGCAATTCGAGGAACAGCATTCGGAGTTTGCTGCCCTGGAGTTTACGGACAGCATCATCATCGCCCCCGACTTCGCAGCGCCGCTGCCGATGGCCGGCAGTGTCGACGAGGATTGGCAGGATGAAGTCGATCCCGATCGGCCGCTGGTCCTGCCCGACCTCGACGCCGACCTGCTCGACATCTTCGTCGAGGAAGGCCGGGAGATTCTCGACGAGGCCGATCCGGTGCTCGCGCAGCTACGGGCAGATCCCAATTCCGCGCCTGCGATTGCTTCGATCCAGCGTCACCTCCACACCATCAAGGGCAATGCGCGCGCGGTCGGCTTGCTCGGCATCGGCGATGTCAGCCACGCGCTCGAAACGCTGATCGATTCGCCGCACGGGCGTACTGCGGCTTCGATCGAAATGGTGCAGCGCGGTTTCGATCGCCTGCATCGCATGGTCAGCCGGGTGGGCGCGGGCCGCGACCTTGCGTACCCGGCACGCCTCATCGCGATGCTGGAAGCAAGCGCCAGCGGAACGCCGTTGGCGAGCGCTCCGGCGGTCGTGCCGAGGGCCGACGTGTCGATCGAAGCGTCGCAGCCACCGCCAGTCGTGATCGACGCGGCGACCGCCCACGATCGCCTGGCGATGGAAGAGGATCTTGCTCCGTGGCGCGAGCCCGGCCCTGTCTCTGCGCCCGACGCCGGCGCAGCGGAAGCGTCAATCCAGGACGAAGACGCGTTTGCCGCGAGCGACGCCATGGTCGCTGCATTCCACGACCATGCCGACGAAGCGCCGATCGCGTTCGAAGCGCCGGGCATCGCAGCTGTCGACGCCGAAGATCGTGCGCGCGACGAACACGACATGGCCACAGCGGTCGACTTCGACGAGATGGCCGCCGCCGCGGAACTCGACATGGTGCCCGTGCTCGCCGAGGGCTCGGACGCGGAAGTCGTGCAGGAAGCGGCTCCGCAAGCCGAGCCCGAAGCGGAAACCCTTTCCGCGCCCGAACCGCAGCAGCCTGCGGTGTTCACGAACGTCGTGCGGCTCGACGACTATCGCCTGCCCGCGCAGGTCATTGCCACGGACGAAGCGGCGCAGCGTCAATCGCAGGAACTCATCCGCGTTCGTGCGGACCTGCTCGACTCGCTCGTCAACTACGCCGGCGAAGTGTCGATCTACCGGTCACGACTCGAGCAACAGCTCGGTGCTTTCCGCATCAACGTCGTCGAACTGGAACAGACCGTCGAGCGTACGCGCGAGCAGTTGCGCAAGCTCGATATCGAAACCGAGGCGCAGATCATCGCGCGCTTCCAGCGCGAAGCCGAGGACGACCAGGGCACGTTCGATCCGCTCGAGCTTGATCGCTTTTCCAACCTGCAGCAGTTGTCGCGCGCGCTGGCCGAGTCCGTGTCGGATCTGGTCTCGCTGCACGGAACCCTCGACGACCTCGCGCGCCAGCAGGAAACGCTGCTGCTGCAACAGTCGCGCGTCGCGTCGGAACTGCAGCAGGGCCTGATGCGTACCCGCATGGTGCCGTTCGAGACGCAGGTGCCGTTCCTGCGTCGACTCGTCCGGCAGAGCGCGGACGAGCTCGGCAAGCGCGCGCAGCTGTATGTCGACGGCGCACAGGGCGAGATGGATCGCAACCTGCTGGAGCGCATGAAGGCGCCGCTCGAACACATGCTGCGCAACGCGCTCGCACACGGCATCGAAGCACCGTCGGAACGCAGCGCCCAGGGCAAGTCGGGCGAGGGCAACGTGCGAATCGAGGTGGCCCGCGAGGCGAGCGAAGTGCTGATCCGTGTGAGCGACGATGGTCGCGGCCTCGATCGCGAGGCGATCCGGCGGAAAGCCATCGAACGCGGCCTGATGCGCGCCGATTCGATGCTGACCGATCGCGACCTCTTCGGCTTCATCACCGAAACCGGCTTCAGCACCGCCGACACCGTCAGCAAGCTGGCCGGTCGTGGCGTCGGCATGGACGTGGTGGCGAACGAGATCCGCGAGCTCGGCGGTTCGCTGTCGATCGACAGTGAACAGAACCAGGGGTCGCGCTTCACCATCCGGCTGCCATTCACCCTGGCGGTGACGCAGGCCATCATGGTGCGCCTCGGCGAGGCGATCTTCGCCGTGCCCATGTCGTCCGTGCAGGGTGTCGCGCGACTGCCGCTGGCGGATTTCAACCAGCGCATCGCCGGTACCGACACGCGACTGCTGAGTTATGGCGGCGATGAGTACGCCGTGCACGACCTGGCACTGCTGCTCGGTACCGAGCCGAACCGGGTGGTCGACACGGCGGGGCAACTACCGCTCCTGCTGGTCCGATCAGGCGACCAGCGCGCTGCGATCCGCGTCGACAGTGTGGTCGGCAGCCGCGAAATCGTGGTCAAGTCGACGGGATCTCAGATTGCCTCGGTGCCGGGCATGTTTGGCGCGACCATCATGGGCGACGGCTCCGTGGTCATGATTCTCGACCTCGCTCCGCTGGTGCGCCGCCACATCGCACGGCGCGCAGAACTCGAGGTGGCCGACGAACTGGCGGCAATGCTGCCCGGCGGCCTCAATGTCGCGCCCGCAGCGTTGGTGGCCGAGCCCGCGAAGGCGCACGTCAAGCGACAGCTTCTCGTCATGGTGGTCGACGATTCGATCACCATGCGCAAGGTGACCTCGCGCGTGCTCGAGCGCAACGACATGGAAGTGGTGACGGCGAAGGATGGCGTGGACGCGGTGGAGAAATTGCAGGAACGCGTCCCGGATCTCGCCATCCTCGACATCGAGATGCCGCGAATGGACGGCTACGAACTCGCGACCTACATCCGCAACGACGCCCGCCTGCGCCATCTGCCCCTGATGATGATCACCTCGCGTACCGGCGACAAACATCGCCAGCGTGCGTTCGAGATCGGTGTGGACCGCTTCCTCGGCAAGCCTTACCAGGAGGCTGACCTGTTGCGCACGGTGTTCGAGTTGATTGGAGATTCGCCGGATGCCTAACGCGAACGCCGCAGTCCGGGTTGCGCTGCTGTGCAGCACCCGGGACGACATCGAGGAATTGCGCGAAGTATTGCGCGACGCGGGCGCCGAAACGGTGTTCGAAGCCGACCCGATGGACTGCGAAGTCGCGGCCATCCGCGCGTCCGCGCCTGGCGTGGTGCTGATCAACCTGCCGGAATCGAGCGACGAGCATTCGCCGCTGCTGGACGATCTGGCCGCCTCGCCCGAGTTGCGCGTCATTTTCAACGACGCCTCGATCACCAGTGCCCTCAGCGGATGGGATCGCGCGCGCTGGCGCAGGCACCTCAGCGCCAAGATCCTTGGACTCGAAGGCGACTTGCCGCCGCGTCCGGACGCCGCGCCCTCCCTGCGGCTGCCGAGCATGGCCCATACGTCGACAACGACGCGTGGCCGCCACGATGCTTCGTCGATCCGTCCGGAGCAGGTTGCCGCCGAGATGCACAGTGGCCTCGCGCGGCTCGCAGATTCCGAGTCCGTCGGCCCGCCGCCGAGCCACGATTGGGCGAGCGACCTGGACGCGCAGGGCACTGTCGACGTGCCTCTGGATTCACTCGCGACCGACGGCGTGGCGCAGCAGGCGATGGGTGCTGGCATGCAATCGACCGGCGACGTCGACATGGACGATGACGCCCTGGATTTGAACGAGGACGAGCGCCAGCTGCTCGGCAACCTGCAGACGTTCGACGAGGACGAGGATCCGCAGATCGTTCCGCCGCAGACCATGAGCCGCGACGACCAGCGGGTGGACATGACGAACGACGAGTCGGCATTCCCCGGCACGCAGGTCGACGACTTCCAGCACAACGATCTCGGCGCACCGATCGGCGCCGCCGACCCCCGCCTGCGTCTGTACGAGGAGCCCACCAGCGACGCGGCCCAGCCGTCGAAGCTGGATCAGCCACAGGGATTCGCGGACCTGGGCCTTGCGCCGCTCGACGCCGATCATGCGCCCGCGCCGATTGCGAAAGTCGCGGCGCCGCTGGAGCAGGCTTCCGAACCGACGTCGCAAAAAGTCGAGCTGCGGCTCGAATCGCTGGAAGGAGAGTTCATTCCGATCGAAGGACGCGCAAACTTCGAGATCGACACCAAGGAGCGTCATGTCGCGGACCTGAGCTCCACCGCCACGCACAAACCGGGGGCGCGCGGCCGGATAGCGGCACAGCCGGAGGTGTGGATATTGCTGGGTGGTCTTGGCAGTCATGTCGGCATGCTCGAACTGCTCGGTGAATTGCCGCCGTCGCTGGCACTCGCCTTCGTGGTGATTCAAACCGACGCTTCAGCCGGCTCGCTCGAAGCGTTACCCATCGATGCGTGGCCGGAAGACACCGTGCTTGCGCCAGGCCAGGCAGTGGCGCTGGATGCAACCCGCGTGCCGGGTTTCGACGAGCGTGGACGATTGCTCCCGCTAGCCACTCTCGCGACGCACGGAAGCTTGGACGCTACGCTCGCGGCGTTGGCGAGACAGTTCCGCGACCGATTGGGACTCATTCTGTTCGAAGGACAGGCCGCGGACGGTTGCGAGGGCGTTGCCGCGATCGTGGCCAATGGCGGCACCGTGTGGTCGGCCGCCGCCGCGGACCCGGAGACGCAGTCGTGGAACGCGCGCGCGCAAGCGCTGGGCGCACTCGCGCAACACGGCAATGCGCTCGACCTCGCGCGCAAGCTCACCGGAACGACACCATGAATGCGCAAGTGCAAGCGTTGCCCCAGGATATCCGTGCACTGATGATCGCCGTCGCCAACGGTCGCGTGCTCGTGCCCAACGCCCTGGTGTCCGAGATCATCACGGCCGCGTCGCCCGAAGCCATCGCCGGTGCGCCCGCCTGGATCCGCGGCAGGGTCAGCTGGCGCGGCTGGCGCGTGCCGCTGTTTTCGCTGTCGCTACTCGCGGGCCTGGCGGATGCGGAGCCCGCGCTCAACGCCAAGATCACTGTGCTGAAGGCGCTGGGCGGCAACCCGCGCATGCCCTTCATGGCCATGACCTGCATCGGGTTTCCACGACTGACGACGGTCGCGGGGGACGAACTCCTTCCCGCCGGCAGTGCGGCTGCCGGCTCAGGTCGGGCTGGCGTCCTGATGGAAGTCCTGCTGCGGGAGGATCGCGCGATCCTGCCGGATCTTCCGATGATCGAATCGCTGATCAGCGACGCGCTGAACCTCGGGGCCCCGGCCTGACGAACCCTCAGCGATAGCGTCCCCGGCCGCGGGCGTTCACGCGAATCTCGCCGTCGCGCCGCGTGAGCCGCGACCAGTACGCCGCCGTGACTCCGTCGTACTCGATCTGGCTCTCGAGCAGGAACTCGTCGCTCGCCACGGCAAGGCCAACATCATTCGGCCGCGCAGCACCGAGCCGTTCCACCTCGGCGAAGAATGCCCCGAGGTCGGCGTGCTGCGCATTACCTTCCGCCGCCAGCGAACGCGCGCGGACTTGATCGATGTTTTCCCCGAGCGAGCGCAACAGCGCGACGCTGGCGGTATTGACGTTTATGGGGGAGATCGCCGCCGGCGTGCACGTCTCGGCTGCCAGTCGCGCATACGTGCCGGCATCGATGCCCGCCACGTTGCGCAGCTCGGACACATGCGCCAGCGGTCGGTCCGCACTGCGGTACGCGGGTCGGCCGCCGAGATAGCGCAGGTCCTCGGCGCCGCGATCGCGCGGATTGCGATCGGCATCGATGTAGTCGGCGACCGCTTCGGCCAGCGCAGGATCGAGCCGCAGTGCGGTCAGCAGCCGCTGCAGGCGTGCCAGTGTCTCGCTCGCGAGGTTTGCATCGGCACTGCCCAATGCATTCAAGTTCAGGCATCCGTTCTGGTCGCGCATGCGGGCGGCCAGCTTGCCGTGGGGCAGTTCGAGCAACAGCGGCTGCCGCCACACGTCCGCGTTGTGATCGAGGCCAGCACCCTGCGCCGAATCCCGGCGCAACGCCACGATCGCGATGGCCTCGACGCCGCGCGCGAACTCGTCGAGCTGTGCGCCGCGATTCTGCGCATGCGTGCGCTGCAGCGCCACCGCCTGCGCATCCAGTATCGAGAACGCGATCAACGCCGCGAGCGCGGTCAGCAGTACCGCCAGCAACAAGGCGACGCCGCGTGGCCGGCGCGTGGGCTGTCGCCTCATGGTGACGGTGCCACGGTAGGCAGGGGATCAGGCAGTTCGACCACGCGCCGCAGTTCGCCGAAATCCGAGGTGCTGATACGCAGGTCGACGGCGCGCGGCAGAGCGGTCAGCTGCGCCACCACGGCCACGTTGGCGGCTGGCCACACGTCGCGCCAGCCCCCCTGGTCGTCGAGGTAGCGCATCGACACGCCGTCCACCGCGTCGAGCAACGGTGTCGCGAGCGGGCGCGTCGAGGGCGCCGCATCGGTGACCGGCCAGGCGTAGCGCATCAGGCGTTTGCCCTCGAGCCCATAACCGACGCGCTGCGCCTGCGCCTGCGCATCCGCGAGACCACCACTGCGCAGGCGCGTCAAGGTGATGTCGCCGCGTTGGCCCACGAGCGCAGGTCGCGGATCGCCGTAGGGTTCGCGTGCCGGACGTGCCACCGTGCTGCGCACGTCCCGTTCGAACGTCGACAGCGTCACCTGCAGTGCGCGCAAGCGTGCTTCCGAATTTTCCAGGCGCGCGCGCGCGCGCAGCAGCGCGTCTACCGAACCGTAGGCGATGGCGGCGATCGCCGCGAATATCGCGACCGCCACCATGAGTTCGATCAGCGTGAAGCCGCGTGCGCGTCCGGCGCTCATGCGATCAGCCATCGCCCAGGAATCCGGACAGCGTGGTGACCGGAGCACGCGCGTCGTCGTCGGCGAAAACCTGCACGTCGGCGCGCCGCAAGCCCGGCTCGTCGGTGTTCGACACCGTCTGCGTCCATCGATACCGGAACGGACCCTGCCGTTCCTCGCCTTCGGTGCGACCTATCGCGGGCAGGCCACCGCGCAGCCGCGTCGTCGCCAGGACGTTCTGCGCGGTCCACGTGGCGAGCGTGAGATGGCGCTCACGATCCAGCGCGGAAGCACCCAGAGACGCCGCGCGCACCAGCGCGGTCAAGGCCAGCGCGACCACCGCCAGCGCGATCAGCACCTCGAGCAGCGTAAAGCCGCGTGGAAAACGCGTGGCCCGCTCAGGCAGGATCACGCCGGCATTCACCGGGGCGGGTTCGCGTCGGCCATGCGTATCGTGCCGTCGTCGCCGGCCACGTGCAGCATGCCGTCGTCGCCAGCAGCGAGCCCGGCACTCCGATCGCCGGCGTGGATCACGACGCGGGCGTCGGATGCGGTCAGCTTGCCGTCGGCATCGCAGGCAAGATGCGGAACCAGGCCTCGCGGATTGGGCTCTTCCCGGTTCGGGTCGTCGGCCTGCGCAACCACGGTCGCGGTCGTGTCGTCGGTCGGGGGTTCCGGTTCGGCCTCGAGGTCGATCCGGCGCTGGCCGATCTCGAGATCGATACGCATGCCGGCAGGCAGTTTGCGGGCACGCAATGCATCGGTCGAGCGCGGCTGCCACTCCCGGCCGACGGCGCGCACGAAGGCATAACCCTGCGCCTCGAAGCGAACCCCCACGTCCTGGCCGAATTGCGAAGATTCATCGCACGCGAGCTGCATGAGCGCGGCGAGTCGTTGCGCTTCAACCACCACGCGTCGCGCGGGGCCACCGCTGTCGACGCTGAGGCCGACCGCCAGCAGCATCACCGAGACGATCGCCAGTACCACCAGGATTTCGATCAGCGTGAAACCGACGACAACGTTGTTACCGTGGTGGGCGTGCAGCGCGTTGGAACGCTCGCAACGTCCATGCAACGTTGCGGTCAGGGCGTCCAATTGCCGACATCGGCGGCAGGGCCTTCACCGCCGGGCTGGCCATCGCGCCCCAGCGAATAGACATCGATCTCACCGTGCTGGCCGGGTGAGAGGAACACGTAGTCACGTTGCCAGGGATCCTTTGGCACGCGGTCCATGTATCCACCGGCCTTCCAGTTCGGAGCCTCGGGCTGGCCGCCCGGCTTGGCGACCAGCGCCTGCAAGCCCTGATCGGTGCTCGGATAGGTGAAGTTGTCGAGCTTGTAGAGATTGAGCGCCGTCACCAGTGCCTGCAGGTCAGCGCGCGCGCGGACCGCAGCAGCCTTGTCGGGCTGGTCCATGACGCGCGGTGCGACGATGGCGATCAGGATCGCGATGATCGTGACGACAACCATGATTTCGATGAGCGTGAATCCGCGCACGGTCGCGCGAGTGGTCGGGATTGCCATGAACTGCTTGTGGCCTGGACGCGTTCGCCCGGATCATAGCAAGGCCCCCTGAATCGATTCAGCACCTGGGTCTTTCCATGCGCAA
>JBKJSW010000096.1:0-3083 GCA_046595765.1 Ahniellaceae bacterium | reverse complement strand
TGTTGTACTGCTCGATCAATACGCTGGTCGCGTATGGCGCGTTCGCCGCTGCGCTCGCGCATTGGGAGGCTTCGCGCGTCAGCCTGGTGCTGGCGTTAACGCCGGTGCTGACTTTGTTGAGCGGGTACGCCATCGCGCTGATCGCACCCGGCGCCGTGGCGCCCGAACAGGTTGCGCTCATTGGCTGGTGCGGTGCGGCGCTCGTAGTCGCGGGTTCCGCGTTGGCGAGCCTCGGCGGCGCGCGGCGCAGCGTCGTCGGGGCGCCGCTTGCGGCATCCTCCGCGCCATGAGCCCGCTACCCGACATCCACGCGGTCGAGATCGCTGCGGCGCGGATCGCCCCCTGGATACGACGCACTGAAATCCTGCGCTCCGCAAGCCTCGACGCATTGTCGGGATGCGAGCTGGTGTTCAAGTGCGAAAACTTCCAGCGCGTCGGCGCGTTCAAGTTCCGCGGCGCGTGCAACGCGGTGTTCTCCCTCGACGATGCGCAGGCCGCGCGCGGCATCGCCACGCAGAGTTCGGGCAACCACGGCGCTGCGATCGCGCGCGCGGCCCAGTTGCGCGGCGTACCGGCCTACGTGGTAGTGCCGACCAGCATCGCCGCGACTAAGCGCGCCGCGATCGAGCGCTACGGCGCGCGCCTCATCGACTGCGAACCGAACATGGCGGCGCGCGACGCCGGCATGGCGGCGGTACTGGCGCAGACCGGCGCGGCACCGGTGCATCCGTTCGACGATGCGCGCGTGATTGCCGGACAGGGCACCGCGACGCTCGAGTTGCTCCAGCAGACCGCAGGCGCTCTGGATCTGGTCATCGCGCCGGTCTCAGGCGGCGGGCTGCTGTCTGGCACCGCGATCGCAGCGCACGGCCGCGATCCGGGGATCCAGGTGTGGGGCGCGGAGCCGGCGTCCGCGGCCGACGCGCAGGCGTCGCTCGCGGAGGGGCGCCGCATCACCGACTGGCCGATCGACACGATCTGCGATGGGCTGCGCGCGACGCTTGGCGAGTTGCCGTTTGCGATTCTGAGTACCCATGCCGCCGGCATCGCCACTGCCACCGAGGCACAGATCGCGGCGGCCATGCGGCTCATGTTCGAGCGCCTGAAAGTGGTCGTGGAGCCGTCGGCTGCGGTCGCGCTCGCGGCCATCCTCGCCCATCCCGTCCTGTTTGCCGGCAAGCGAGTCGGCGTCATCGTCTCTGGTGGCAACCTGGACCTCGAGCGCCTGCCCTGGCAGTGACGCATTCCGTGAAACCACTGGCGCGCGAGTAGCATTCGCGGCATGGCAACGCGGCTGCAGGTTCACTCGCAGGGGTCGCGACGGCGGGTAGCGTGGCGCGCTCTCGCTGCGCTCGCGCTGGCGGCGAGTGTGCAGGCTGGCGAAGTTTTCAAGTGTCGAACGCCTGCCGGCGGCATCGTCTACCAGGACCGGCAGTGCGCCACGGAGGACGCGACGCTCGTCGCACCCATGCTGCCGCGCACTTACCGGTCGCCGGCAGTCGCGCCTCCGCCGTCCCAATCCACGCCAGCGCAGCCTGCCGCGCAGGTGCCGCTGACCCGCCTCAGCGTGGAGGACGCACTTCCGCAGATGTTTCGCTGCACGACGCCCGAGGGCACGAGTTACGTAGACTCCAATCCGACGCCACGCGGCCGCTATGTGCCGCTCTGGACGCTGGCCTTGGGTAGCACCGGGCCGGGCCTTGCCAGCGGCACGCTGGATCCGCGTTACGGCAGTCAGTACACCTACGTCGAGGATCGTTGTCGCGCCATGCCCCGCGGCGAGCTTTGCGGCTGGTGGAAACAGCGTGCGGATGAAACCGGGAGCGAGCGTCGCCGCGCCTTCAACGACCGTCGCCCCGCCCTCGACCAGGAATATGCCGGCGCGCAGGATGCGCTCGCTCGATTCTGTCGATGAACAGGGCAAGCAGAGCCGAGCTTGCGCTCGGCACTACAGGATCGGGCGTACCGGGAACTTGCAGTGCCGAGCGCCAGCTCGGCTGCTCCGCACTGCGTCAAAAGCCGAAGGCCGTGAATCCGCCGTCGACCGCGATGCACTGCCCGGTGATGTACGCCGACGCCGGGAGGCACAGGAACACCGCCGCGGCAGCAACCTCGTCGGGTTCGCCGATACGCGCGAGTGGCGTGCGCGCCAGCACCTCGTCGAGATAGTCCGAATCCGCCAACGCCGTCGCGGTGCGCTGCGTTCGGATGTACCAGGGCGCAACGGCGTTGACGCGGATACCGTCGCTCGCCCATTCGCAGGCGAGGTTGCGCGTGAGCTGCAGAAGCGCGGCCTTCGCAGCGCCGTAGGCGGCGCCCGTGCGCACGTGCGTGAGCCCGGAAACCGACGCCATGTTGACGATCGCGCCTTGCGCGTGCGCAGCGAGCCTGGGCTGGGCGAGGCGGGAAACCTCGAACGCACTCACGAGGTTCACGTTGAACAATTCGTGGAATGTCGCCGCGTCGTAATCGAGGGCACGCCGCGGCTGGTTGTTGCCGACGTTGTTGATGACCAGCGACAGCGCCACGTCCAGATCGTCGACCCAGTCGAAGATCTCGAGGCGCTGCTCGGCAGATGTCGCATCGGCACCCAGCGCGTGCACGCGCGCGTAACCGAACGTCTCGCGCAATTCGCCCACGACGGCGTCCAGGTGATCGTCATCGCGCGCCGTCATCAGCACATCCGCGCCGCGTTCGAGCAGTCCGCGCGCGCACGCCAGACCGATGCCGCGACTTGCGCCGGTGACGAGCGCCGCGCGCCCGTCGAGTCGCCACCGATCTTCGTTCATCGTCAGGATCCCGGCTTCGCCGCAGTGTGTCGGCGCTAGGATAGTCAGCAACAGGCGCCCCCTGGCAAGCGCGGCGTCCCGAATTGCTACCCTCGCAACGGAGCGCGCCATGCCCACCCGGTTCCTGCTTTGTGTCCTCGCACTGATTGCGCTCGCCGCATGCAGCGCCGACGCGCCGCCACCCCCGCCACCGCCACCGGCCCCGACAGCGCCACAGGCGACGATCCTCGACGACCAGCTGCGCGCGATAGAAAAGGCGAAGTCCGTCGAAGGCACCGTGCAGGAGTCGAAGGA
>JBKJSW010000041.1:0-13096 GCA_046595765.1 Ahniellaceae bacterium | reverse complement strand
GGTCTCGGTGAGTTCCATGATGTCACGGTAGTCGGCGTACGCCTGGTACAGCTCGAGCATCGTGAATTCGGGATTGTGGCGGGTGCTCACGCCTTCATTCCTGAAATTGCGGTTGATCTCGTACACGCGCTCGAAGCCGCCGACCACGAGACGCTTGAGGAAAAGCTCCGGCGCGACGCGCAGGAAAAGGTCAAGGCCCAGCACGTTGTGATGGGTGACGAACGGCTTGGCGGTGGCGCCACCGGCCACGCGATGCATCATCGGCGTCTCGACCTCGAGGAAACCGCGTGCATCGAGCCAGTCGCGCAAAACGCGCACAATGGTCGACCGCAGGCGAAAGGTTTCGCGCGCCTCGGCGTTCACGATGAGATCGACATAGCGTTGGCGGTACCGCTGCTCGACGTCTTCCAGTCCATGCCATTTGTCGGGCAGTGGCCGCAACGATTTGGTGAGGAGCCGCAGCTCGTCCACGCGCACCGACAATTCCCCGGTTCGCGTGCGCGTCAGCGTGCCACGCGCGGCAACGATGTCGCCGACGTCCCAGCCCTTGAAGGCATCGTAGGCGTCGCCAAGCGCGCTGGCCTGGAGGAACAGCTGGATCGAACCCGAGCCGTCCTGCAATTGTGCGAAGCTCGCCTTGCCCATGACCCGCTTGGCGAGCATGCGACCGGCAACGGCCACCCTTCGGCCCGCCGCTTCGATCGCAGGCGCATCCCAGTGCGATGCGTCGGCGAACTCAGCCTGCAACGTGCCAGCCGCAGCGTCCGGGCGAAAATCGTTGGGGAACGCGATGCCCTTGACGCGCAGTGCCGCAAGCTTGCCCCGCCGCTCCGCGATCAGGTGATTGTCGTCGGGCCTTGCCGGGATCTGTTCGTCACTCATGCGCGGTCATCGATGCGTTTTGCGCCGGCTTCAAGACCGGCCTTCAGCGAAGCGGAAATGAATTCGTCGAGGTCGCCATCCAGCACCTTCTGGGTATCCGAGCGCTCGATGCCGGTGCGAAGGTCCTTGATGCGTGACTGGTCGAGCACGTAGTTGCGGATCTGGCTGCCCCATCCGATATCGGACTTGGTTGCCTCGACGCGATCCTTTTCCACGTTGCGCTTCTGCACCTCGGCCTCGTAGAGCTTGGCGGCCAGCATCTTCATGGCGCGATCGCGGTTGGCGTGCTGGCTACGCTCGGTCTGGCAGGCGACGACGGTATTGGTCGGGACGTGAGTGATGCGCACCGCTGACTCGGTCTTGTTGACATGCTGGCCGCCTGCGCCGGACGCGCGATAGACGTCAGTGCGGAGGTCGGCGGGATTGATCTCGATGTCGATGTCGTCATCGACTTCCGGCGACACGAATACGGAGGTAAAGCTCGTGTGCCTGCGATTGTCTGAATCGAACGGGGATTTTCGCACCAGCCGGTGCACGCCCGTCTCGGTCTTGAGCCAACCGTAGGCGTACTCCCCCTCCACGCGGAATGTCGCGGACTTGATCCCGGCCACCTCGCCGCCGCTGACCTCCAGCAGCTCGGTCTTCCACTCGCGCGATTCGGCCCAACGCAGGTACATGCGCAGCAGCATTTCGGCCCAGTCCTGCGCCTCCGTGCCACCCGCGCCGGCCTGGATATCGACGAACGCCGAGTGCGAATCCATCTTGCCGGAAAACATGCGCTGGAATTCGAGTGACTCGACTTCGGCGGACAGTTTCCCCACATCCCGCTCCACCGCCCCGAGTGTCTCCTCGTCCCCCTCGCCCGCTGCCATGTCCAGCAGCTCGCTCGCCTCGGCCAGCGCGGCCGTGAGGCTGGTGAGCCCATCCACGACGCGCGTCAGCGCGGCGCGTTCGCGACCCAATGCCTGCGCGCGCTCGGCGTTGTCCCAGACGTTGGGCGCCTCGAGTTCCAGGCCGACTTCCTCGAGCCGCTCGCGCTTGGCTTCGAAGTCAAAGAAACCCCCGGAGCGATGCCACGCGCGCGGACAGGTCTTCGATTCGAAACAGGACGGGATTGATTTCCATGGCGCCGGAACAGGCTCGACAAACGGTCGCGGATTGTAACGAACTGGCATGCACTGCGGCGGTCGAGTTGTCTTGCTGCCGTGATTGGCGGAGCCTGCCATGCCGGGGGAAGTGCAGGAGCGGGCCATGCCCGCCCCAGGGTGCCTGCAAACAAACCGCACACAATCAGCACGGTTGGTTGCAACAGTTCGCAGGCTTGGCCCGCTCAAACAGCGAATTGCGCGCCCAGAGATGCCTCAGCGACGCCAGAAGCGGAACCGATGCCAAGGCTTGTACTCGACGATGCTGCCGTCCTCGGAATCCAGCCAAAGAGACTCGAATTGCCCAGCGGCATGCGCGGCAATGGCTTCGCGCAGGGCGCCCGAACGCGGCGCGCGACGCGCATCGAGCACCACCGAAGCGGGCTTCGCACCTACCGCATCTGCGAGAGTTTCCGAAACTGCAGTTCGCGCCAGCCGTTGAGCCGCAAGTAATTCCGCATCCGTCGAGACCAGGGCGGCATGCGTGCTCGCCACCTTGAGCGGCAGTTCCCCCCCACCCCACAGCCACAAAGAGTTGACGGGGTGCAGTCCACGACGAATGCGGTCGCGATTGACCGCATGTTCGTGCAGCACCATCTGCGTCTCGTTGAGCAGGCGCGACCACTCGCGCCCGACCGTATCGCCGGCCGGTAACGGCGAGCCCGTCGCGCCGAGCGCGTCCTCGGGATCGACAAAACGCGGCAGCGGGCGGCCACGCCCCAACTGCACGTACCAGCGATACGGATTCGGCGCCGAGAACAGCATGCCGACATCGTGAAACGATGGACGCAACGACAGGGCCAATGCGTCTGCCTCCGCATCTGTCAGCGCCAGCGACTCGCCCCATGCGAGCAGTCGCAGGCCGCCCGCTTCAACCTGGACGTGCGCTGGATCGGCACGCAGCCATTGATGGCCGACGGTATCGCGGCAGTCGAACTCGCGCGTGATGGCCGCCCAAGCGGCTGGCTTCGGAACCACGTCGAACACCCGGAGTTGTTGCGCGCGAAGCCCTGGCACGCCGCCCTCGATCGCGTCACCGCGCACGCGCTTCGCCATCAGCAGCGCCGCATCGCCTTGTCGCTCAAGCACCGTCCAGGGCGGCAGCAACAGCGTCAATCGCGATTTCATCTGCTCTTCAATTCCCTCATTCGTACCCACACTTACGGCTGCGTGATTGAAACGACGGCTGCGTTCTCTTCCTCCGCAATCGTTGTCAACTCAAGCGGCAGGAAATTATTGACGTGGCGCATGCTCGCGTCTGCATCGCCCTAGACCGCATAGCGGACCCGACTGATTTCGTATTCGCGGGCCCCACCGGGCGTGGTGATGGTCACGATGTCGCCCTCGAACTTGCCGATCAGCGCGCGTGCGACCGGAGACGAGATCGAAATCAGGCCGTGCTTGATGTCGGACTCGAGGTCGCCGACGATCTGGTACGTCACTTTTTCGTCGCTGTCGTCGGCGAGCAGGTCCACGGTCGTGCCGAACACCACGCGCGATCCGGGAGTGAGGCGCGCGACGTCGATCACCTCGGCATTGGACAAGGCGGCTTCCAGTTGTTTGATGCGGCCTTCGGTGAAGGACTGCTGGTCGCGTGCGGCGTGGTACTCGGCGTTTTCCTTGAGATCGCCGTGCGCGCGCGCCTCCGCGATCGCTTCGATGATGCGCGGACGCGTCACCGACTTGAGCTGCTCGAGCTCTTCCCGCAGGCGACGCGCGCCCCCCTCCGTCATCGGCACGCGTGTCATTTGCCCAGCCTCCTGTGCAGTTCCTGCAACGACGACACGCCGTCGACATCGCGAAAATCGAGTGAATTCACCAGCGCGCGCGCGCCGGCGACGGTGGTGCTGTAGGTGATGCGGTTCTGCAGCGCTTCGCGGCGGAGGGAGAATGAATCAGCGATGGCCGCCTTGCCTTCCGTGGTGTTGACGATGAAGTCGATCTCGCCATCCTTGATCAGGTCCACGATGTGTGGCCGCCCCTCAAGCACCTTGTTGACCACTGCGCATTCGACCCCGTGCGCGGCCAGCCAATCGCGCGTGCCCCGCGTGGCGACGAGCGAGAAACCCCGTCGCAGCAATTCCTGCGCAACCGGCAGCAGACGCTGCTTGTCGGGATCGCGCACCGACAGGAACGCGCGCCCCACTTTGGGAGGGCGGATGTTGGCGGCCTGGTGTGCCTTCGCGAACGCGGCGCCGAAGGTCAAGCCGACGCCCATGACTTCGCCGGTCGAGCGCATTTCAGGGCCCAGGATGGGATCCACGTTCTGGAACTTGAGGAACGGGAAAATCGCTTCCTTGACCGAAAAATACGGTGGCACCACCTCGCGCGTGGCTCCCTGCTGCACGAGCGATTGTCCGACCATGCAACGCGCCGCGATCTTCGCGAGCGGCACGCCGGTGGCCTTGGACACGAAGGGCACTGTGCGCGACGCACGCGGATTCACTTCCAGAACGAACACTTCCTCGCCCTGGATCGCGAACTGGGTATTCATCAGGCCCACCACGCCGAGCGCGCGCGCCATCTGGGTCGCCTGCTCGCGCAGGCGATCCTGCATCGCGACGGTCAGCGAGTACGGCGGCAGCGAACACGACGAGTCGCCGGAATGCACGCCGGCTTCCTCGATGTGCTCCATGATTCCACCGATCAGCACGCCTCCGGTGGAATCGCCGATGAGGTCGACATCCACCTCGATCGCGTTGTCGAGGAACCGGTCGAGCAACACCGGAGAATCATTCGAGACGCGCACCGCGTCGGTGATGTAGCGGCTGAGGTCGGCGTCGCTGTGCACGACTTCCATCGCGCGGCCGCCCAGCACGTAACTCGGTCGCACCACGAGTGGATAACCGATTTCCCGCGCCAGCTCCAGAGCCTGCTGCGCGGAACGCGCGGTGCGGTTCGGCGGTTGCTTGAGACCGAGCTGCTCGATGAGCTTCTGGAAGCGCTCGCGATCCTCCGCGAGGTCGATCGAGTCGGGCGACGTCCCAATGATCGGCACGCCGGCTGCTTCGAGCGCACGTGCGAGCTTCAGCGGAGTCTGCCCGCCGTACTGCACGATGACGCCGATTGGTCGTTCGACCGCGACGATCTCGAGCACGTCCTCGAGCGTCACCGGCTCGAAATACAACCGGTCCGAGATGTCGTAGTCGGTCGAGACCGTCTCCGGGTTGCAGTTGACCATGATGGTCTCGTAACCATCCTCGCGCAGCGCGAGCGCGGCGTGGACACAGCAATAGTCGAATTCGATGCCCTGGCCGATGCGGTTCGGGCCACCGCCGAGAACCATGATCTTGTCGCGTGCAGTGGGCTCCGCCTCACACTCGTCCTCGTAAGTCGAATAGAGGTACGCGGTGGTGGTGGCGAACTCTGCCGCGCAGGAATCGACGCGCTTGTACACCGGGCGCAACGACAGCGAATGTCTCAATTCGCGCACGTCGGATTCGCCGACGCCGACCAGGCCGGCGATGCGCGAATCAGCAAATCCCATGCGCTTGAGCTGGCGCAGGCGCGGTCGGTCGAGTGCGGCGGGCCCGGCGCGCGCCATGACCATCTCCTCCAGCACGATGTCCTCGATAGCGGCAAGGAACCACGGATCGATCCGCGACGCGGCATGCACCGCATCGAGGTCGAGACCCGCTCGAAACGCGTCCGCAACCCAGAACAGGCGATCGGGGTTGGGTTCGCGCATCTGCCGCAGGATCTCGACACTCGAGTCGGCGAGCGCGGACGCATCGATCCGCGGCGTCAAACCATCGACGCCGATCTCCAGACCACGCAACGCCTTCTGCAGGGATTCGTGGAAGGTGCGGCCGATCGCCATGACCTCGCCCACCGACTTCATCTGGGTCGTGAGTCGCGCGTCGGCAGCCGGGAATTTCTCGAACGCGAACCGCGGGATCTTGGTAACGATGTAATCGATCGACGGCTCGAACGAGGCCGGAGTGGCGCCGCCCGTAATCTCGTTGCGCAGCTCGTCTAGCGTGTAGCCGACCGCAAGCTTGGCGGCCACTTTCGCGATTGGAAAGCCGGTGGCCTTCGATGCGAGCGCTGACGATCTCGACACGCGCGGATTCATCTCGATCACCACGACCCGCCCGTTCTCGGGATTTACACCGAACTGAACGTTGGAGCCGCCGGTGTCGACTCCGATCTTGCGAAGCACTGCGATCGACGCATCACGCAGTCGCTGGTATTCCTTGTCGGTAAGGGTTTGCGCGGGCGCCACCGTAATCGAGTCGCCGGTGTGGACGCCCATGGGATCGAGGTTTTCGATCGAGCAGACGATGATGCAGTTGTCAGCGCGATCGCGCACGACCTCCATCTCGAATTCTTTCCAGCCGAGCACCGACTCCTCGACGAGAACTTCGTGCACCGGCGAGAGTTCGAGGCCGCGGCCGACAATCTCGACAAACTCTTCGCGGTTGTACGCGATGCCGCCACCCGATCCGCCGAGCGTGAAGCTCGGCCTGATGACGGTCGGATAGCCGACTTCGCGCTGCGCCTCGATCGCCTGCTCGAGCGTCTTCGCCACGCTGGCGCGCGGACAATCGAGACCGATTTCGCCCATCGCGACGCGGAAGAGTTCGCGATCTTCCGCCATGCGGATTGCCTCGCGAGACGCGCCAATGAGTTCAACGCCGTACTTCTCGAGCACGCCATGGTCGGCGAGGTCGAGCGCGCAATTCAGCGCCGTCTGCCCGCCCATGGTCGGCAGCAACGCGTCGGGACGCTCCTTCGCGATGATCTGTTCGACGGTGCGCCAGTTGATCGGCTCGATGTACACGGCATCCGCCATGTCCGGATCGGTCATGATCGTCGCCGGGTTCGAGTTGACCAGGATGACGCGATAGCCTTCTTCCCGGAGCGCCGTGCATGCCTGCGCGCCGGAATAGTCGAACTCGCACGCCTGTCCGATCACGATGGGCCCGGCGCCGATCAGGAGAATCGAGCGGATGTCGCTTCGTTTGGGCATGCGCGGGCTGGCTCCGCAGGCGCGGAGACTGTCTTCCAGGGGATGCGATGATTATCGCCGAAGCAGCTGTGGGCGACCACCGCTATCTGTGCGATCCGGCGGTCCGCCGCCGGCCGACGGAACTACAGCGGCGCCGTGCGTACCCGCACGATCTGCTCGGCAGGGATGCGCAGCTGGATTGGCCCGTTCTGCGTTTGCAGTTCCAGCGTCACCGCCACGTTGTTGGCGATGCGGATCTTGCCGGTACGCGAGGTTCCGTGGGTCGTCGTAATGGTGACCCGGCGCCCAATCAGCCCACGGTAATTGCCCTGCGAAGGCAAGGTTGCACTGGCCACCGCGGGCGCGGTGCCAGCCGGCGCCGCGGAGGAAGAACTCGATACGCCCTGCACATCTGGCATGAGGATCGCGGACGCGCTACTGCCTGCGCGTGGCGAGGCAACCACGGAAGCCGAACCGGTCACTGCCCGCGGCTGCCCAGTGACAGCCGCCGCGGACACACCCGCGCCCAGCTGGCCCGGGCGAACAGCTGCCGCGGTGGCCGCCGGGGCTACCGATTTCGACATCGAGTGCGGCGCTGCCGAGGTGGTGGATCGAGCATTCGTCGCCACAGCCACAGCCGGATCCCGCATCGACGCTGCGGGTGCTGACGGCGACGTTGCCGCGACATTGGCAGATGCAGGCTTTCCCGCCCGCGCCACGCCCGCTGGCGGCACGTCCGGCGCACGGGTGGCGAGTGCCTCCGGCAGGAATTCGAGAAGCATGCGCAGGCGCCGCCCGGCGATGGTCACCTCGCCCTCGAGCGCGCCGATCTTCTGCGAGCGCGACATCAACTGGTACTCGCCAAGGCGGATGGGTTGCCGGGGGCGGCTGACGAACACGATGTCGCCACCGACACTCGCATGCTCGCGATAGGCGTGTTCAAGCGGTGCCGGCAGCGCCACCTTCCACGCCGCGAGCTGGCGCTTGACGGCAAGGGCGTGTCCCGCGACGAATTGTGGTCGTCCCAGCGCGAGGCGACGGGCGCACTCGCGATTGCGCGCGCGCACGAAGTGGCGATCCCGCAACGTCCACTGCTGCTCGAGCATTTGCCATTGGCGCCAGTCGCCCGCAAGTAATCCAAGGTCCGAGGCAGGCTGGAATTTGCCATGCCACTCGGCCGAACTGATCCCACCCAGCTTGAAGCTTGCCGCAACGTCGGCGGTCTTGCGTCGCTGGCGCAATTCCAGTCGCACATCGAATTTCCCGGAATCCCCCGTGCGCAGTGCGACCGCGTGGCTGAGTCCGGCTGCGTCGCGACAGCCGAGCGCCGCGAACAGCACGCCACTGGAAGGATCCAGCCACGGCACCCAACGCGCAATCACGGCGTCGGGTCCCATGGTGACGTTCTCGGCATTGATCACCAGGCGGCCGGCAGGCGGCAACACCGGAGGAGTCTCGCCCTTCTCCAGCGCACCACTGGCCTCGAGCTCCTGGCGCCGCCGTTCAAGGCGATCGGCAGACGTGCGGCGCAGCGCGAGCCGCATCAGCCAGACAGGCCCACCGGTTTCGATGAAGACCCGTCGTGCCTGCAGTTTGCCGGCAGCGCCGACGCCATAGGGAATGAACTCGGCGTCATCGAGCGTGATACGGCCATCCCAACCGATAGACCTTTCCGCTGACGTCAGCGTCCCGTACCAGCGCACCGCATCGAGCAGGCGGTTCGCGCCGATTCTCGCGAGCAACATCGCCAGCAGCAACAACATGCCGAAGAACCCAAGGGCGACCCATCCGAGGTGGCGGGTAGCGATTCCCAGTCGTTGTCTAGCGAAAAGCCTGCGCATCTCGCGAGACTATCACTGGTTCCGGCCCCGTTCAGCGAACTGCGATGCGTTCTGCACCGTTCGTGGGCCCATCGCGCATGCTCGTCAGGAAGTCGACGAACAGGTCTCCGAGCTCCTGGGGCCCGGGGCTGGCTTCCGGGTGGCCCTGAAAGCCAAACGCCGGAGCGTCCGTCAGCCGTATTCCCTGCAGCGATCCATCAAACAACGATCGGTGGGTGACCACGACATTCGACGGCAACGAATCGGGATCTACGGCAAAGCCGTGGTTCTGGCTCGTGATCGCCACCCTCCCGCTCGAGAGCGTCTGTACCGGATGGTTGGCGCCGTGGTGGCCGAACTTCATCTTGAGCGTACGCGCACCCGCGGCGAGGCCGAGGATCTGGTGGCCGAGGCAGATTCCGAACACTGGAATGCGCGCGGCGATCAGGCGTCGAGTCGCCTCGATCGCGTAGCCACATGCCCCCGGATCCCCGGGCCCGTTGGCGAGCAGCACCCCGTCGGGCCCGAGTTGCAGGAGTTCTTCGAACGACGTCGTCGCCGGCACCACGGTGACACGGCAGCCCTGCTCGACGAGCAGCCGCAGGATGTTGTTCTTGACGCCAAAGTCGTAGACCACGACATGCGGGCCAGCGCCGTCGCCCGCGCGATGGGCAACGGCATCGAGATCAAACGCGCCCTCGCTCCACTCTTCGGCGCAACTACGCGAGACCTCCTGCGCGAGGTCAAGTCCGGGCATGCCGGTGAACTGACGGGCTGCTTCGACGGCGGCGTCCCGATCGATGTGATCCGGGCCAGCCTGGAGGCACCCTCCCTGCGCTCCGTGATCGCGCAGTTTTCGGGTGAGCGCCCGCGTGTCGATGCCGGCAATGGCCACGACCCCTTCGCGTACGAGATATGCGCCAAGCGACTCGCTGGCACGCCAACTACTGGCGCGCCGCGGCACGTCGCGCACGACGAGCCCTGCGGCCTGCACCCCCCGGGATTCCACATCTTCCGCATTGCACCCGGTGTTGCCGACGTGCGGGTGCGTCAGCAATACCAGCTGACGTGCGTATGAAGGATCGGTGAGTATCTCCTGATAGCCCGTCATCGCGGTGTTGAATACGACTTCGCCGACGCGGGTGCCAGCGGCGCCCACGGAATCGCCTTCGAAGATCGAACCATCGGCGAGGGCGAGCAGCGCGGGTTGTGACATGCGATGGGACTCGGGGCGGGCGCGAGCGGAGTGCATCGCGCGCGGATGATAGGGGGCGTGCGCCGGTACTGCTACAGGCCGATCGGAAGTGGCGCAGCCGACAGGTCGCGGATCACCACTCACTTCGGGAACCCCCGCTAGAGGATGCCGAGCAGGTCGTCGATCCGGTAACTCCCCGGTGCCTGGCGCGTCAGCCACTGGGCCGCCCGCAAGGCGCCCTGCGCGAATACAGTGCGATCGAGCGCGCGATGGGTCAGCTCGATGCGTTCGACGGGACTCGCGAACAGGACGTTGTGCTCGCCTATGGATTCGCCGAGCCGCAGCGAGTGCAGGCCGATCGCCGCGGAGTTGCGGCCGTCGCCTTCGACCTTCGATCCGCCAGTCTCCATCATGTCGGCCAATGCGACGCGGCGTGCTTCGGCGACGGTTTCGCCGAGGCTGAGTGCGGTCCCGGAGGGCGCGTCGCGCTTGCCGCGATGGTGGATTTCGACGATCTCGCAATCGTGATCCGGCAAGGCCGACGCAGCGATCGAGACGAGCTTGCGCAGCAGCGCCATGCCCAGGCTGAAATTCGACGACCACAGGACCGGAATCTTGCGTGCAGCGTCGTCGATCGTTCCCTGCTGCCCTCCGGACAACCCGGTGGTGCCAGAGACCAGCGGACAACGCCGCTTCACGCACTCCGCCAGTACGCTGTCGAATCCGTCTGCACGCGTGAAATCGATGGCGACATCGGCGCCTTCGTCGGGCCAGCGTGAGCGGTAGCTCAGCACGGGCATCGCCAGCACGCCACGTCCGGTACGCGCGTCTCCCGGACGCACCAGTGCGCCGGTCACCTCAAACTGGGACGCGGCGTCCAGTGCGGGGACGAGCGCTGCACCCATCCGCCCACCGGCACCGAACACGACCACACGAATGGGTTTGCGTTGCGCCATTGTTTGCGAAGAAGCCCATCGCGGAAACGTGAGCCAGAATAACGCGAATCCCGTAGCGCGTTGAACGCCAGGCAAGGTTGGAGCTTTCCGGCAACGCTTTCGCAAGCGGCACGCTGCCGCTCGCCGCAGGGATCAGGACGTCACCCGGTCCCAGAAGCCGCGCACGCTGTCCCACCACTTGGCATCACGGGGAGAATGGCGCGTGGGGTCGTCGTCGAAAGTCGCTTCGAACTGCTTCAGGAGTTCGCGCTGCTCGCGGGTGAGGTTGACGGGTGTCTCCACCAGTACGCGGCAATGCAGGTCTCCTACGGGACCGCCGCGCACTGGCTTGACGCCCTTGCCGCGCAAACGGAACACCGTCCCGGTTTGGGTTTCCGCGGGAATGTCGATCAAGGCTTCGCCATCGAGCGTTGGCACGCGTAATTCACCGCCGAGCGCAGCCTGCGAAAACCTGAGCGGCATCTCGCACAGCAGTTCAGACTGCTGCCGTTCGAATATTCGATGCGGACGCACGCGGACTTCGACATACAGATCGCCTGCCTGCGTGCCGCGGGCACCGGCCTCGCCTTCTCCGGCCAGGCGAATACGATCGCCAGTGTCGACACCCGCCGGAATCTTGACCTCGAGTTTCACCTCGCGTTCGACCTGACCGCTGCCCTCGCAATCTCCACAGGGAGTCTCGATCGTCTGGCCGGCACCCTTGCATACCGGGCACGCCTGCTGAACGGAAAAGATGCCCTGGCGAATGCGGAGGCGGCCCTGCCCGTGGCAGTGCGCGCAGGTGATCAGCTTGCCATCCACCGAGCCACTTCCATCGCAGGAAACGCAACCGGCGAGTTTCGCGATGTCGAGTTCGCGCTCGACGCCCTGCACCGCTTCCTCGAGATCGAGGTCGATGACGTAGCGAAGGTCGGAGCCGCGGCGCGGTCCGCGGTTGCGACCGCCGCCGAAAATATCGCCGAAAATATCGCCGAAAATATCGCCTACATCCGCGAAGCCAGCCCCGTTTCCCCGCGCCGCGCCGGCCGCAAGGCCAGCGTGGCCGTACTGGTCGTAGACCGAGCGCTTCTCGCTGTCGGACAGGATCTCGTAGGCTTCCTTCGCCTCCTTGAATTGCGC
Source organism: Ahniellaceae bacterium (assembly GCA_046595765.1). Lineage (GTDB taxonomy): Bacteria > Pseudomonadota > Gammaproteobacteria > Xanthomonadales > Ahniellaceae > JBBQNY01. The sequence continues at coordinate 1,028 of JBKJSW010000041.1, read as the reverse complement.
TTCAGCCTGCGCATTCCCCGGATTTCGATCCGGATGGCATTTCATCGCGAGCCGGCGAAACGCTTTTTTGACTTCGTCCTCTTTCGCGTTGCGCGCGACGCCCAGGATTTCGTAGTAGTCGCGCTGGGGCATGAGGAGCTTTCAGTCAAGGAAGTTTGGGAACGGGAACGGAGCGGTGGCGCACTACTTGAGGATGCGGGAGCGACCCTGCAGATTGCTCCCGCCAAACGGCCGCGTTCGGCCGCGTCTCAAGCCTTCTTGTCGTCGTTGCTGACTTCGGAGAACTCCGCGTCGACCACGTCGTCCGCTGCTGCATCGGCGCCGCCGCTCGCGCCCGCACCCGCATCGCCGTTCCCGGTGCCCGCGGTGGCGGCAGCCAGTGCCTGCGCGGCGGTTTCGAGCGCAGTCGTTTTTGCCTCGATCTGCGCCTTGTCGTCGCCCTTGAGTGCGCGATCGAGGTCCGCCAGGGCTTCCTCGATACGGGCGATGTCGGGGCCGGCGAGCTTGCCGCCATGTTCCGTCACCTTCGAGCGCACATCGTGCTTGAGCGCGTCACCACGATTGCGTGCACCCACCAGCTCGTGGAACTTGCGATCTTCCTCGCGGTTGGCTTCGGCGTCGCGCACCATGCGCTGGATTTCGTCTTCGGACAGGCCCGAGCCGGACTTGATCTCGATGCGCTGTTCGCGGCCGGTCTTCTTGTCCTTCGCGGACACATGCATGATGCCGTTGGCGTCGATGTCGAACGACACCTCGACCTGCGGCATGCCACGCGGGGCCGGGTCGATGCCGGCCAGGTCGGACTCCGCCAGCGACTTGTTGAAACGCGCCTGCTCGCGCTCGCCCTGCAACACGTGCACGGTCACCGCAGTCTGGTTGTCGTCGGCGGTGGAGAACGTCTGCGCTGCCTTGGTCGGGATGGTGGTGTTCTTCTCGATCAGCTTGGTGAACACGCCGCCGAGCGTCTCGATGCCCAGCGAGAGCGGCGTGACGTCGAGCAGCAACACGTCCTTGACGGTGCCCGAGAG
>JBKJSW010000292.1:0-2568 GCA_046595765.1 Ahniellaceae bacterium | reverse complement strand
GCGGCCGCGTCCTGCGGCCACGATCGCGACGGTGGGCGGCACGACGATCGGCGTGGCGTAGCGTCCGGCGAACATGCCGAAGTTGGAAAGGGAGATGGTGTAGCCGCTGAGTTCGCTCGCGGCGATGGATCGATCCTCCACCTGGGTGCGCAATCGCATGACGGCCGCGCGCACGCCGCGTGCGTCGAGCATGTCCGCGTTGCGCAGCGCCGGCACGAACAGGCCGTCGTCGGTGTCCACGGCAATGCCGATGTCGACCTGCCGATGCAGTGTGCGCATGAGCTTGTCGCCATCGAACCATGCATTGAGCGCGGGCACCGCTCGCGCTGCCGCGACGATCGCGCGTACCAGGCGGGCGGTGAGGTCCTCGCCGGGCGCCCACGCGTGGACGTCGGCGTCGTCCGTCAGCGTGGTCGGCACCACCTGCGCATGCGCTGCGGCCATCACGCGCGCCATATTGCGGCGCACGCCCTTGAGTTGCTCGGGTTGTCCTGTCGCGGCGATGCCCGGCGGTTGCGTGCGCATCGGCTTGCCCGCCGCCGACAGCGAAGTTCGAGCATGCTCTTCCCTTCTCCCTTCGGGAGAAGGTGGCCGAAGGCCGGATGAGGGGCCGGCCTTGCCCGGAGTTTGAAGGTTCCATGACCCCTCACCCCCAGCCCCTCTCCCGGTGGGAGTGGGGAGAGAGCTTGCCGTGCCGTCGGCCGCCGCGAGCTTCACGTCCGCCATCGTCACCGCACCATCGGCACCGCTGCCGCGCACGCGCGCGAGATCCACGCCGTGCTTGCGCGCGAGCGCGCGCACGGCCGGCATGGCCTTCACGCCGCCGATTGCTACCGCCTGCTCGCTGCGCACCGCGTCCGAGCTTTGCATCGCGCCGACCACCGTACCGGTGTCGCTGCGCGCGGGCTTCGCCTCGGGCGCGGGCAGGTCGCCGCCCAGATCCGATGCGATCGTCGCGTCGCCATCGTGTGGCGCCGGAGTGGGGGCGCCGGCGCCCTTGCTGCCGGATGATGCGGGCGGTGGTCCATGGTGATGACCCGTGTCCTGTCCTTCCGCGCGTTGCGGCGCATTGGGATCGAGTTCGAATTCGGCCAGCATCGCGCCCGTCGGGATCACGTCGCCGGCCGCACCCGCGAGCGTGCGCACGGTGCCGGAGTAGGGCGACGGCACTTCGACTACGGCCTTGGCCGTCTCCATCGAGACCAGCGGCGCGTCGAGAAGAATGGTGTCGCCCGGTTTGACGAACCACTCCACGATGGTGGCGTCCGGCAGGCCTTCGCCGAGATCGGGCAGGTGAAACGATTTGTGCTTGCTCATGCGGATTCCTGTGACGGCGTTGCCGGTTGCGCGCTCAACCTGCTGCCAGCGCGCGTTTCGCCGCAGCCACGATACGCTCGACGCTCGGCAGGTATTTCATTTCGAGGCGGAACAGCGGGATGTGGGTGTCGTAACCCGTGACGCGCTCGACCGGCGCCACGAGGTCGTACATCGATTGCTCGGCCAGGCGCGCGGCGATCTCGGCGCCGAAGCCCGCCGTGCGCGGCGCCTCGTGCACGATCACGCAGCGTCCGGTCTTCGCCACCGATTCCGCGATCGTGTCGAAGTCGAGCGGCTTCAGCGTCGCAACGTCGATGACCTCGGCGCTGATGCCTTCGGCCGCGAGCGCGTCGGCGGCCTCGAGCGTCTCTTTCACCTGCGCGCCCCAAGTCACCAGCGTCACGTCGCCGCCGTCGCGCAGCACGTAGCAGACATCGAGCGGCAGGGCTTCGCCATCGTCCGGTACTTCTTCCTTGTACTGGCGGTAGATGCGCTTGGGCTCGAAGAAGATGACCGGATCGGGATCGCGGATCGCCGCGAGCAACAGTCCGTACGCACGGGCCGGCGAGGACGGCATCACCACGCGCAGGCCCGGCACGTTGGTGAAGATCGCCTCGTTCGCTTCGGAATGGTGTTCCGGGGCGCGGATGCCGCCACCCCAGGGCACGCGCAGCACCATCGGGCAGTGCATGCGCCCGCGCGTGCGATAGCGCAGCCGCGCGGCGTGGCAGATGACATGGTCGACCATCGGGTACATGAAACCGTCAAATTGCGATTCGGCGATCGGCTTCATCCCCTGCGCCGCGAGGCCCACCGTGAGGCCCGCGATCATGGTCTCGTCGAGAGGGGTATCGAGCACGCGGGTTGGGCCGAATTTCTCCTGCAGGCCCGCGGTGGCGCGGAACACGCCGCCGTTGACGCCGACATCCTCGCCGAGCACGACCACGCTCGGGTCGTGCGCCATCTCCCATGCGAGCGCCTGGGTGATCGCCTCGATCAGCGTGATTGCACTCATGGGCCGACCGCCCCGGCACGCGAAGCATCCAGTGCGATCGCCTGCGCGCGCTGCGCGGCGACATCGCGCGGCATGTCGGCGTACAGGTGATCGAACATTGCTTCGACCGGCTGTACCTTGCTTTCGAGGTAGGCGTTGATCTCGACGTCGACACGCTTGCCGCACTCCTCGGTCCACGCCGCCTCCTCGGCTTCGCTCCACCAGCCCTGCGCGGTGAGCCAGTTGCGCATGCGGAT
>JBKJSW010000090.1:0-3995 GCA_046595765.1 Ahniellaceae bacterium | reverse complement strand
AGCTCGTCTCGCAGACTTCATCGGATTCGTAGAACAGCATCTGCGCGATGCCTTCGTGGGCGTAGATCTTGGCCGGCAGCGGCGTGGTGTTGGAGAACTCGAGCGTGACGTGGCCTTCCCATTCGGGCTCGAGCGGCGTCACGTTGACGATGATGCCGCAGCGCGCGTAGGTGCTCTTGCCGAGGCATACGACCAGGGTGCTGCGCGGGATGCGGAAGTATTCGACCGTGCGCGCCAGCGCGAACGAGTTGGGCGGGATGATGCACATGTCCGCCTCGACGTCGACGAAGCTCGACGGATCGAACGCCTTCGGATCGACGATGGTCGAGTTGATATTGGTGAAGATCTTGAACTCGCGTGCGCAGCGCACGTCGTAGCCGTAGCTCGAGGTGCCGTAGCTGACGATGCGCTGGCCGTCCGCGGCCTGCTTGACCTGCCCGGCTTCGAACGGCTCGATCATCCGTTGCGTCTCGGCCATGCGGCGGATCCAGCGGTCGCTCTTGATGCTCATGCAATCTCCGTAGGTCAGGTCGCGCCGGCGGCCTCAAGCCAGCGCTTTCGCAATATCGTGTCAGGTCCGCTGCGCCGACCTGACCTACCAACGCATGCAAGCCCGGCAGGTCAGGTCGCAACAGCGACCCGACCATGGCCGGCGCTCAGGTGTTCTGCATCACGATCTTCGGCAGGGCAATCGATTTGTCGCGCGCGCGGAGCGACAACAGCGCGGCAGCGCGGCGCGCAATGTCGCGATAGCGTTCCGCCACGTCCGAATCGGGCGCGGCCTCGACGGTGGGCACGCCACCATCGCCGTCCTCGCGGATGCGGATGTCGAGCGGCAGCGACCCCAGCAGCGGCACCCCGTACTGCGCCGCCATGCGCTCGCCGCCGCCGGCACCGAACACGTGCTCGGCGTGACCGCAATTCGAACACACGTGCACCGCCATGTTCTCGATGATGCCGAGCACCGGCACCGACACTTTCTCGAACATCTTGAGCGCCTTGCGCGCGTCGAGCAGCGCGATGTCCTGCGGCGTGGTCACGATCACTGCGCCCGACACGGGAATTTTCTGGCACAGGGTGAGCTGGATGTCGCCGGTGCCGGGCGGCAGGTCGATCACGAGGTAGTCGAGGTCGTTCCAGTTGGTTTCGCTCAGCATCTGCTGCAACGCCTGCGTGACCATCGGGCCGCGCCAGATCATCGGCGTGTCCTCGTCGATCATGAGTCCGATCGACATGGCCTGGATGCCGTGCGCCAGTTTGGGCTCGAGGCGCTGGCCGTCGCTGCTCTCGGGCTTGCCCGACAGCGCCAGCATGCGCGGAATGCTGGGACCGTAAATGTCGGCATCGAGCACGCCCACGCTGGCGCCCTCGTCGCGCAGCGCCAGCGCCAGGTTCACCGCAGTGGTCGACTTGCCGACACCGCCCTTGCCGGAAGCCACTGCAAGCACGTTGCGGATGCCCGGCAGGGGTGCCAGACCCTGCTGGACCTTCTGCGCATGCACCTTGAAGCCGGTGTTGACATCGACCGCGTCGATCCCGTGTTCGGCTGCAAGCACCTGCCGCGCCAGTTTCGCCAGTTGCGGCAGGTAGCGCACCGCCGGGTACGCCAGTCGCAGGTCCAGGGTGACCTGGCCCGCGTCGATGACCACGCCCCGCAGCGAGCCCTGTTCGACGATGTCGCGCTGCGTATACTTATCCACGACTTTGCTGAGCAGTTCGCGAACGCGTGCTTCGGTGATCGGCACCTGGTCGGTTCCTCGGGCGGTGGACGTGCGATTCTAGCGGGCCACTCGTCTTCCCCACCTTTTTTGGCGCGGCCGCGCCGGAGATCACAATGAATCTGCAACGTGCGCTCGGCGTGACCTCCCTGGCAGCAGTACTTTTGTTGGCAGGATGTGCCCAACCCGTGCGCGGAGACCGCCGGGCTTCGGACGCGCCCACCCTCGAGGAATCGACCCGTGGCAGAAGTGATTCGACCGCGCCGGCCGCGAGGTCCAGGCCGCGCCCCGCACCGGAGCGGCCGAGCCCGGCCCCCGTCAGCGAGGAATTGCCGGTGACGCCTGCCGAACCCGCCCGCGAGGACACCGGCAACATCCGGCCCACCGGCTCATTGACTGGCGTGCCGGTCTGCGATCGTTACCTGGCGTCATTCAAGCAGTGCCACACCACGATCGGCCAATCTTCCCCGACGCAGGTCGACGAGCGATACGAGCGCCTGCGTGAGACGCTCTCGCGCAAGTCGGGCACGCCGGAAGGGCGCGCGGAAATTTCGCAGAGTTGCAAGGAATACGCCGCCAGCGTCGCCGCCGCGCTCAGCGGCCGCAAGTGCGGGGATCCTCCGCGCTGAGCGGGACGGAACCGGCGCGCAGCACGCTGCGCGCCCCCGGACACACGACCAGGGAGGGTCGGACCCGAAACCTCAAGGCGCGCGGATTGCCTCATTGCGCATTTGCCTCTGCAGGGATTCGCATTACATTCGATCAGCGCAAGCGGGTGAATCGCGAAGCGTGAAATAATCGCGCGCCTGGTTCGTGGAGTGATGGATGTCGCAGATTCCCGCGTTGGTATCGTGCGCATTGCCGTATGCCAACGGACCGCTGCACATCGGCCACCTGGTGGGCTACGTGCAGGGCGACATCTGGGTCCGGGCGCAGCGCATGAGCGGGCGCACCGTACATTTCGTGTGCGCGGACGACACGCACGGAACCCCGATCATGCTGGCTGCCGAACAGGCCGGGGTGACGCCGGAAGACTGGATCGCCGCCGTCCAGATCGGGCATGAGCGCGACTTCACCGACTTCAGCGTTGACTTCGACCACTTCGACTCGACCCACTCGCCGCTCAATCGCGAGCTGACCGAGCGTTTCTTCGGGGCGCTCGACCAGGGAGGCCACATCGCGCGACGCGCGGTCGAACAGTTCTACGACCCGGTCAAGGGCATGTTCCTGCCCGATCGCTACGTACGCGGCGAGTGCCCGAACTGCGGCACGGCCGACCAGTACGGCGACAATTGCGAGCACTGCGGAGCAACTTACGCACCGACCGATCTCAAGCATCCGCGCTCGGTGGTGTCGGGCGCCGCGCCGGAGCTGCGCAGCTCCGAACACCTGTTCTTCCAGGTAGGCAACTTCACCACGAAATTGCGCGACTGGCTGGCCGGCGACGTCGCCGTCAGCGGCGTCAAGGCCAAGCTGCGCGAGTGGCTGGATTCGGAAGGCGGGCTGCGCGACTGGGATATCTCCCGCGACGCGCCGTACTTCGGCTTTCCGATCCCCGGCGCACCCGGGAAATTCTTCTACGTGTGGCTGGACGCGCCGATCGGGTACCTGTCGAGCTTCGCTGCGTATTGCGCATCGGGCGTCGATGCCAGACTGGACGCTAACTATTTCCACTGGCTCATGGCACCGGGCAGCCACGCGGACCTCGTGCATTTCATCGGCAAGGACATCGTCAATTTCCATGGCCTGTTCTGGCCGGCGGTGCTCGCTGGCGCGGGTTACCGCCTGCCGTCGCGCCTGCACGTCAACGGCTACCTCACCGTCAACGGCGCCAAGATGTCGAAGTCGAGGGGCACCTTCATCCAGGCGCGCACATTCCTCGACGCGGGGCTCAATCCGGAATACCTGCGCTATTACTACGCGGCAAAGTCCTCCGGGGGTGTCGACGACCTCGACCTCAACCTCGAAGATTTCGCGCAACGGGTGAATTCGGACCTGGTCGGTAAGTTCGTCAACATCGCCAGCCGGTGCGCGGGGTTCATCACCTCGCGATTCGACGGGCTGCTGAGCGCCGAGCCGGACGCGGAATCGCTGGATCTGTATATGGCAGCGTACCGGCGCCTGCGCGAGACCTGCCTCGGCGATCAGGGGGCGTACGCGCGCGTCAATTACAACGCGGTGCTGCTGGCGGTGATGCGCGAAGCCGACGCCGCCAACGAACGCATCGCCCCTGCCGCACCCTGGCAGATCGCGAAGGACCCGTCGCGCGCCGCCGAG
>JBKJSW010000256.1:0-3075 GCA_046595765.1 Ahniellaceae bacterium | reverse complement strand
CCTTATCGCACTTGCCGCAGTCGGCTAGCAATTGCGGTACGCTCTCAAATTCCCCCTCTGCAACTTCGCCTTCCTCTTCTTCCTCTTCGTCGCCTTCCTCTTCATCGTCGCCCTTGTCCTTGTCGCATTTACCGCAGTCGGCCAACGACGCATCGAGCGCCGGCGACGAGATCGCGGCCGGAAGCGACCAGAGGCCGATCGCCGCGATCAATAACAAACCTTGCCACCAAGTAATACGCATTCTAATCTCAAGTAGCGCGCCTCCTCTTGCGCCCTCCCATTTTACGCATCATGATATCGCGATCCCGGTCCACGGAGGTTGCGATGAAAGTGAAGGATCATTTGCCGCAGGCGGAGCTGAAGCGACTTGAGCGCGTCGAGAAGGACGCGGACCGTGCGCGGCGGCTGCGGATTGTCATCCTCGGCATGGAAGGTTGGACGGCGCCGGCGGTGGCGACGGCGGTCGGACTCACGCGACGGATCTGCCAACGGTGGGTACGTCGCTACAACGACTCGGGACTCGAAGGTCTCGATGACCTTCGCGGCCGCGAATCCCGCTCGCCCCTCTCCGCCGAGCAGCAAGATGCCGTCTGCCGACGGCTCGACGCCGGACCAACCGCGGACGACGAGGTCTGCACGCTTCGGGGCAAGGACGTTCAACGCATCCTTGCCAACGAGTTCGACCTCCTTCGTTCGCTGCCCGGGGTTTACCGCCTGCTTCACCGGCTGGGGTATTGCTGCTTGCGTCCTCGGCCCCGCCACCGCAAAGCGGACCCGGAAGCCATCGCCGCGTTCCAGCGAGAATGGCCCGACAAGATCCGAGCTGTCGCCGCCCAGCGCCCGAACAAGCGCTTGCGGGTTTACTTTCAAGATGAATCGCGTTTCGGCCAGCAAGGGACGATGACCAATGTCTGGGCGAAGAAGGGATCGCGTCCCACGGCGGTGCGGCAAACGGAGTACGAATACCTGTGGGTGCTCGGCGCCGTCTGCCCTGAGACGGGGCATGCCGAAGGGCTTCTCAGTCCGCAGCTCAACACCAAGATCGTCAACGAATTTCTCTCGCAGTTCGCCAAGTCGCTGCCGGCCGACGAGCACGCCGTTATGATCTGGGACGGCGCCGGATTTCACACCGGCGGACAACTCCGCGTGCCGGAGAACGTTACGCTCGTGAAGCTACCGGCCTACAGTCCGGAGTTGAACCCGATCGAGAACCTGTGGCACTATCTCAAGAGCCACTTCTGGAGCAACCGGACTTACGCCGACTACGACGACCTCGAACAAGCTGCCATCGACGCCTGGCGCCGGGCCGCGCTTGATCCCGAGCTCATGAAAACAGTCTGCGCCGCTCCCTACCTCGATCGCGCTACTTCAAGTTAGAATGCGTATAATCTTGGACATGGGACGTGATTCCGTTTCCGAGAGGGAGGGTTGGCTGCCGCAATACGCGGCACTTTAGGGGATTATCGCGGCGCGTGCTGCGCCAAGTCAAGGAAAATCTGGAAAGCTCGTGGCGTGCGTGTGAGCGTCACGATTGTAGGTGAAAAATTCGGCTCGTTGGTAAGCTGCGGACTGGGATTGCCTATTTTCCGCGTTACGGAGGAGCAGTCATGGACGGTCCGAGGGCCCACGAGATTGAGTTGAACGACGACGAGCAGCGTATTTACGAGCGTTTGGGGGAGGTGTTCGAGGAGGAGCGTCGGCGGATGGCCCAGGCGCTGGCGGGCGCGGGGAGCCAATTGTTCGGCCGAGCGGAGTATGAACTTCGCGACCAGGTGCATCGCCTGGGCGCCCGAGCCTTGGAAGCGGCCGCCGACGAGCGGCAAAAAAAGGGATGGATACGAAGGAGCTAGCTTGGTCTGTCCGCACTGCGGCCGCGATGCGCGGTTCGTCCAGCGGCGCGGCAAGTGGTGCATGAGCCTGTTGGGCGCGATTCGCTTGAAGCGGTGTTACTACCACTGTCGCCATTGCGGTCGGGGCCATGTTCCTTGGGACGAGGCGCTGGGGTTGGGCGCGGCCGCGCTCACCCCGGCCGCCAGCGAAGCGGCCAGCATCGCCGGGGTGCAAACGAGCTTCGCGCAGTCGGCCGAGATCACGCTCGAGAAGCTGTGCGGACTGCGGCTGAGCGAATCGACCGTCGAGCGCGTCACCGAAGGGGCGGGCCAGCGCTTGAAAAAGCTGCTCGCGGACAAGATCACGTTCGGCGAGGACAAGCCTTGGACTTGGCAGCGCGACGCGCATGGCCGATCATGCGCTTACGTCGGCCTGGACGCCACCGGCGTGCGTCAACAAGGCGAGCGGGGCGCCAAAGCCGAGGGCCGCATGGCGTACGTCGGCATGCTCTATAACCCGCGCAGCGGGCATGACGAGGCGTCGCCGGAACGTCATTCGGTGCGGTATTTAGCGGGTTTTTACGAGCTCGACGAACTGGGGCTGCAGTTGCGCCGCCAGGCCGCTCAGGTCGGCTGGGACGACGCCCAGCAGCAGATCGCGCTCTCCGACGGCGGTAGCGGACTGGAAGAATTCTTCCGCAAGAACTTTCCGCGGGCTGAGTGCATCCTCGACTTCTGGCACGCCGCCGAGCATCTGACGGAACTTGCCTTGGCCTTGTACCCAGATGATGAGTCGCAACGCCACCAGCGGATCGGCGCTTGGCGTCATCAATTAAAGCACGAAGGAGGACTCAGCATCCTGCGCGCTCTGGGGCAGCTCGATCTGACCGGTCATCCCGCTTCGGCCAGACAAGCGCATGCGGACTGCGTGCGTTACTTCCAAAATCATCAGCACCGCATGGACTACCCGCGCTACCTGGCCAACGGCTGGCAGATCGGCTCGGGGCCCGTGGAGAGCGCCTGCAAAACGGTCGTCGCCAATCGCCTCAAAGGCAGCGGCATGCGCTGGGGATCCGACGGCGCCGACGCCCTCTGCCGCCTTCGCGCCCTCTACCTCAGCCAGCCCGGACAATGGGAGGCCTTCTGGAAAAACTACCCAAACTAACCACAAACGTGACGCTCACACTGTCGGCTAGCGGCTGTTGGCTGTCGGCCGGAATTGCGTTGATTTGTCTGGCCGAAAGCC
>JBKJSW010000073.1:0-5918 GCA_046595765.1 Ahniellaceae bacterium | reverse complement strand
GCTGATTCGCCTGCGACGCCTGCAATGTAAACGTATTCGCGTTAATGACCGGCTCGGTGATCAGGTATGAACGTCTCGTGCCCACCGAATTGGCCGGCGACACGCGGTCCGGACCGGTCGAAGGGACTACGGCGTTGAACGCACCAATGTAGGTGTTGTTGACCGTATGGAAACGCTCGTACCTCTGCGCGAGCTCCACCAGCAACGCCTTCGCGAGCCCACGTCGCGACTTGCGCACGCTGTCGGCGTATGACGGGATCGCGATGGCGGCCAGGACGGCCACCACCAGCACCACGATCGCGAGCTCGATCAGGGTGAATCCGCGCACCTTGCGCAAGGCGCGGTCATGGCGCCGCTGACTGCGTAACATTTCGCTGCTGTTGGACGTCACGCTCTCCCCCTCCATCACTGGATCTGCCGCCAGGACTGGCGTCCACACGCACGTGGCAGGAACAACGGCGGAGCGCCGGCGACCTGGACGATCATGTTGCATTGTGCCGCAAGCGCCGCGGCGATCTGCGCGGCGGTTGCGCCTGCACCCAGCGGCTGCACGCGCGGCGTACTGAGCACCGCGAGGTCCTTGACCGGAGCACTACCACCCGTAGCCAGTGAAACTGCACCCGTGTTGGCGCCCGGTTGCGTACCCGTGGGTGATCCCACCCGCACCTGCGACAGGCCCGCAGCGCCGCTCAGGGCATTGAGGCCATAGAGCCAGTTCTTGCCCTGGGCACTGCAGCCCAATGTAGTACTGGCCTCGTACGTCGGCATGAACAGGACGCCGCTCTCGATGCGCGGATATCCGACGAAGCGCTCGCCGGTCGGCAGATCAAGATAGAACCCGAGTTTGCCGGCAAGCAGCGCATTGGAACTCGTGGTACGCGCGCCCGTGCCTGTCACGCCGGTAATCGTCTGCTGCAGCAGGTCGGTACGCGTGACAGTGGCGCCCGTGCCGCGGTCGAGCACCGCGTACAACGACTGCGCTGAAATGTCACTCGGGTCGGCGGTAAAGGAGAAACTTCCCGAACCGAAGTACACCATCACGCCACCACCGGGGCCGGGCGCCGCGGCAAGGCCGCCGATGATCGGCTGGCGCGTGTTGATCTCGGCGCCGGAAGTGTAAAGCTTGGTGGTGAACAAAGGCGTCGTCAGGTTCGCCGGCGTCGCGGTACGCAGGTCGAACTTCCACAAGGCGCCGTTTTGATCCGCGGCGTAGACGGTGTCGGCGAATCCGTCGCGCGTGCGCACGGTGAGCGAGTTGTCTGCCGCGGGGCCGAAGCGATCAACCACGACGAGATTGCCAAGGCCATTCGAACCTGCCGGCGCACCTGCCTCAACCGCTTCGATCATGGTGACGGTCGGCGTCGCCGCCACCGCCATGTCGACGAGGAACAGAACGGCTTTCTGGCTGGTGCTGTTGTAACCATTGCCGAAGATCGCCCGCCATTTCACCGGGCCCGCTGCGTTGCCCGTCTTGATCGGGACGACTACCGGGCGGCCGAGCACGTGCCCGATATTGTCGCGCACCGCGACCGGCAACGAAGTGTTGAGCGAATTGATTTCCCACAGGCGGTCGGGCGCGGAAAACACGCCGGCCGATGCCGCCAAGGCGGATACGTTGAGTCCGAACGCGCCCTTCGCACCGGCACCGGTGGAACCCACAAGCACCGTTTCCCAGCGGCCCCCAAAATAAGCGTCGGACACGGCCATCGGACCGTCCACGAAGTACCGGTGCTGGAACTTTTGCGGCTCGGGCCCACGCGGGAACAGCAGGTTGCCCATGTGCCCGAGCACGGACTGGGGAATGAAGCCCAAGGTCTCGACGCCTCCGAGCCCGCCGGTGCGGCCGTCGAACCCGTGCAGCATGCCGTCGTTCGCGCCCGCGAACACCAGGGGTCGGCGATTGAGCTTGCCCGCGGCCGAGGTGAGGTAGGTGTCGTAGGACGGACCGTACGGCGTCGGCAGCGACCGATAGCCGTAGTCATCCTTGGGCGAACTGACGACTGGAGTCGCGTTGACGATATCGCCCAGCCGGCTGGTGCGGAAACGCAATTTGCCCGTGACAGTGCGTTCGACTTCCAGAGTCTGGTCGCCCTTGAGATAGTTCACCGCCTCGACCAGCGTGGTCGGGCTGGCAGGTGCGCCGAGGGCGGTGATCTCCGCCAATGAACAGAACGACTGCCCGGTGTTGTTGCAGAGGTTGACGAGGCTCGCGACATTGGCAGACGTGAATTGCTGAGCGCCGACGCTGGTCCCGAACCAGATGTGGTTGCGAGCCGTAGGCACGGGAATGCGCGCGGATGCTTCCCACGCGAAGGCAAACGTCGCAGCGCCGGTCGCCGGATCTGTAGTGACCGTCTGCGCAGTGAGCGTGCTGTGCCAGTCAGTGCCACTGTTGCGCGATTCGTAGGTTGGGACGACGGTGAAGGAACCCGCGCCGATGCGGGCGCCCGTAAGAGCGATGCTACCCGACGGCGATGCGCTGCTGGCAGTCGCCGCCAGGATGCGCCGCATGGCATCCGTCACGCTGGCAGGCGTCTGTGCATTGACGAACTCGCCTCGGCCGTTGATCGTCGCATGCCAGATGTCGTCGACGTTTTTGGGGCTGAGCGACGTGGCGCCCGTCACCGACCAATTGGGAAACGTCGTATAGGGATCGGCTGTGGCTGCGGCATCGACTCCATAGATATCACCCTTGCTGCCGAGGGTGATCCCGAAGTAGTTCATGTGCAGGTTGGCCTGGCAATCCGTTCGCAACGACACCGGCGCTGTGCTGCACGCCTCGCGAAGCGGTACGAGCCCCGCCGGGAGGTCGGGTCGCAGGTTCGTGTTGTAGAAAGAGAAAGCGATATCCGCGATGGTGCCGCCGTTTGCGTTGCCACCGATCGGACGCGGCTGACCACTGTCCGTGTCGGAGACTGCCACAGTGCCCTCGTTGGTGTATCCGTCAGTAAACAGCATGCCCGAATTGACTTGGCAAGCCCGCTGGACGGGCGCACCCACATCCGTGCGCTTGAATTGGTTGCCCATGTAAAGCGAGGCGCTGCGCGTCGGGGTACCCGGGCCCGCCTCGAGGGTGAACAGGTCGTTGTAAAGCAGCGGGCGTCCCCCGGTATTGAGGTCGCGCATGACGAGGTTGTCACTCACCATGCCAGGCGGGCTGCCGCTGCGCTTGTTGATGCTGAAGTAACCCACGCGCATGTTATCGACAGTGGTCAGCGCATTCGACATCGACGCGATGATCGCGCGATTGCGATTGCCGTAATACGTGTACCAATTGGCAAAATTCTGGATATGCGTCGCGTAGCCAGACGTGAAGTTGGTTACGCGCAATTCGTACTTGTAGAGATCCACGCCATCACCGGCTGCGTTTGGCGCAAGCACCCGGTTGGCCAGGATGAAACCGGTGGGCGGCGGAGTCGCCGTGGGCAGGAACACCACCGCAGGGAAGTGCCTGATATGGATTTCGCAACCGCCGCCGCGATTCGTGCCACCGGTCGCGTACACGAGATTGTTCGAGTTGGTAACCAGGTGCCCAGTTGTGGGCGTAGCTGCTGGCGTAGTCGCAGTAATTGTCTGCCAGCTATCCCGGGTTCCCGAACCTGTGCCTAGCCCGCCGCAACCGTTGGCGTGCCGATCGCTGCGCATGTACCACTCGGTGCCGCGCGGAAGGCGCATGCCGGGCTGGAAGCGGAATGCAAAATAATTGGCGGTGCGGCCCTCTACGGCAGTGAAGTCGTACACGACTCTGGGTGTCGGTCCGCGCGAGCCCGCGGCGCCGTCGACGCGTGGATCAGAACGTGCCGCGGTTATCGGTGCGTTTGGCCAAGAGGTGCCGTCGGCATACTTCCACGGCGGATAATCGACCGCAGGATTGAACCACTGGCTGTTGTAAGCCGGCGATCGTGCGAAGCCGAAAGTGTCGAGCGGAGGCGTTCCGAGTCGCACGCCGGAGGTGCCCGTGTCGAGCGTGTTGCCCGACTGGTCCAGGCGGATGCCATTCTGGATGACGTGGTAATAACTTCCGCGCCCGGTGGTGAATGGCACTCCTGGTCCGCTGAAGAAGCCGTTGGGCAACGCACCCGACAGATCATTCCAGTAGCCCTGCTCGTCGGCAGGGTAGAGGCTCTCATACGTCATCGAGCCTGAATCATCGACCGCCATGATGAAGGCGGGTGGGACCTGTACGTTACTGTTGAGTGGCGCCTGCGCCAAAGTGCCGCGCCCCTGCAGCGCGAGCACCTGACTCAGGAAATAGCCGCCCGCGCATACCAGGAGTATGGACGAGGCGATGACGAGCTTGATGCGACGGGATGACATGGCGGGACCCTCAGGGTCTGAAAATGGTGTCGATGGTGTTAGACGCGGCCGGATTGGCAGCGCTGTCGGTCATGTACGCAGTCACGCTGTAGACGGGATTGGCGTCTTCGTTGATGGCCGTGCCCATGCCGATGTCGGAGTTGCCGGAGATGCATTGCCCGATACGGCGCACGGTGAGTGCATTCGTCGTGGCCAGGGTGAGGCTGCCCGCCCAGAGGCCGGTGTTGAAGCCATCGTCACACGCTTGCCGGATCTGTCCCGAAGTCAACGCATTACAGCCCGCAGTGACGGTGCGGTTGTCGAAGTCCTCGACAGTGCATTCGGCATTGCGCGCGAGTCCCTCGGCGTTCTGGAACGCGATGTTGCTCGCGCGGTAATTCGCGGACATACGCTCCTGCATCGTCGCCACCTGCATGCCGGCGAGGCCGAGTAGCGCCAGCAGGATCAGCATGATCAGCGCGACGAACAGCACCGCACCACGCTGCCTGCGGACGCTGCCGGTCACTCGAATCGGGAAAGGTAGACGTGTCATGGGATCGGTCTCGTCAGTTGCCGTACAGACGGTTGCGCAAGGCGACCGTGGTTTCGTAGCTGGTGCGGAACACGCCGTCATTGACGGCAGGAGGAGCGAAGATGACGCCGAGCGAGCGCGGGCCATTGGCAACGGCGGCCTGCTGCCCTACGCCCGCGTAGGCCGGGCTGCGCGCGAGCAGGCCGACCTGCACCATGCCGACGCGGCGCCAATTGAGCGGCGTTGCCGGCAGTACCGTGGACGCTGGGCGATGCTCCGTGATGTACCCCGTCGGCGGATTGGCCGACAGATCCAGCGTTGTATCCATCCCGAACAGGAATTGCAGGTTCTCGATACCTTCGACCAGTTCCTCCCGGTTCGCGACGGGATAGACGCCCGCCGTGGTCGAGCGGGCGCGCCAGAGCGACGGGATGCCGCCTGCACCGGGAGCGATGTAATACACCATCGACTCGAGACGGTAGAGCGTGGCATCGCCCGCCGGTTGCGCGGTGTAGCGATTGATGAACTGGTTGACGAGTACGGTTCCGGCGGCCGGGTTGACCGCCGCGGCCGGGAACACGTCGGCATAGCTGCAATCGGACAAGCCGAACATCGTCGGATTGGCGACGCCGTTCTCGGTCAGCGTGCCCCACTGTGCCGCGGGCACCGTGATGAGTGTCTGCGCAGCAGTTGGATTCACGATACTCGACACCAGCACGCCTTCATGACCGAGAAAGCGCAACTCGATGAGATCGCTTCCAGGCAGCGGCGCCAGCGCCGCGATGGCCGCAGGCAACGCCGGTGTCCAGCCGCCCGCGGCAGCGCCGAGGGTGAGCGTCTGTCCCGGCGCCGTGTTGGTGGCGTCGTAGCCGCGCACCGACGCTCCCTGCACCTGGCTCGGGAAGTCGACCCCCCACGTGGCGGGAGTGCCGAGCGGAAAATGATTGGTCATGCCGCCGACATTCTGCAGGTGCGACTGGTCGTTGACGCACCCGAAGTGTCCCGCCATGCGGAGATCGCGTTGCAGGAACTCCATCGCGAAGCGCGCGTTTTCCTGCGACCGCGCCATGCCCTCGGCCAACTGCGAGGA
>JBKJSW010000301.1:0-8689 GCA_046595765.1 Ahniellaceae bacterium | reverse complement strand
ATGAACGAGCGCCAACATTTCTCGATGATCCGCGAATTCCATCTCGCTGACTGGTTGACCCTCGGCAATGCATTCTGCGGCACGGGGGCGGTGTTTGCGGCCATGCGATTCCTGCAGGACGGCAGCGCAATCAATCTACTGATTGGAATGGCGTTGATACCGCTGGCGTTCGTGCTCGATGCCCTGGACGGGCGCGTCGCCCGGTGGCGGCAACAGCAATCGATTCTTGGCCGTGAGCTCGATTCGCTCGCCGACGTGATCTCGTTCGGCCTGGCACCCGCGGCGCTCGGCTACGCCTGTGGCCTGCAGGGCGGCTGGGACTGGCTGGTGCTTTCCTACTTCGTGGGCTGCGGCGTGAGCCGCCTTGCTCGCTACAACGTCACCGCGGACGTGTTGTCGGACGGCGGCGACAAGGTGCGCTATTTCGAGGGCACGCCCATTCCGACGAGCCTGTTGTTGGTGATCTTCCTCGCGGTCGCCGCCTGGCAGGGTCGCATCGGCACGTCGCTCTGGGGCGGTGTATGGCACCTCGGACCTTGGCAGCTGCACCCGCTGGTGCTGATGTTCGCGTTGTCCGGATCGCTCATGATCAGCAAGACACTTCGCATTCCAAAACCCTGATTGGGCCTGCACGCAAGCAGCCATGCTTTTCTGGGAGCGGGCCATGCCCGCGACCAGGCTGCGATAAAATCGCGGGCGCGTCCCGCTCCTACAGGTGCTCGTGCGTAGCGGTTTTGACGCCAGCGAAAAGGTCGCTGCTGTCCGCCTCGAGTGCAGCACGATCCATCATTCCGGATAGCCCGACGCCAACCAGCCGATAACGGGTGCGTGCGGGCAAGGCCACGCGTGCGCGCAGGTCGCAAGCAACATCTACAAGGTCCTGCAATGACGCGGGACGCGAGGAGGGCGTGAGACTACGGGTGAGGATGCGGAAGTCGGCTGTCTTCAGCTTGAGCACCACGGTGCGCGCGACCCTTGAAGCCTCGACGTCAAGCTCGCGCTCGTATCCGGCCCATGTCTTCTCCGCCAGCCGCTGAATGTGCGGCGTCAACTCGCCCAGGAGCAGGTCGTGCGCGAACGTGTCTTCACTGGAAATCTGCAACGTGGGTCGTGACGGCTGCACGGCGCGATCGTCGATGCCATGACCGAGTTCGTGCAGGCGCGTGCCCCAGCGTCCGAACTCGCGTTGCAGTGCCGCGGCCCCGTGCCTGCGCAGGTCGCCCACGCACGCGATGCCGAGCCGCGCCAACTTCGACTCCATCACGCGCCCGACGCCCGGAAGTCGGCCAACCGGCAGGGGTGCAAGGAATGCGTCGACGTCGGCCGGTCGTATCACGAACTGTCCATTGGGCTTGCGCCAGTCGGACGCGATTTTTGCCAGGAACTTGTTCGGCGCGATCCCAGCCGATGCGGTCAGTGCGGTCTCCGCGAATATCTCGGCACGGATCGCCGTCGCGGTGGCGGTCGCCGAGCCCCGCCCGTCGCGCGCGTTGGTCACGTCCAGGAACGCCTCGTCGAGCGAAAGCGGTTCGATCAGGTCGGTGTGCCGTTCGAAAATCGCGCGCACCTGACGTGACGCCTGCTTGTAGCGCGCGAAGTCGGGAGGCACGAACACCGCTTCGGGGCAAAGGCGCTCAGCGCGCACGGCGGGCATGGCCGATCGCACTCCGAAGACCCGTGCCTCATAGCTGGCGGCGCACACGACCGAGCGGGCACCGCGCCAGGCCACCACCACTGGGCGGCCGCGCAGACCCGGATCATCGCGCTGCTCGACCGATGCGTAGAACGCATCCATATCGACGTGCACGATTTTGCGGGGATAAGCGGACACTGTGCAGGTTTCCGGCGGTGGCGAGGTCGTAGCCTCGTATCCTACGACGCCGTTTCTCCCCGACTGCGAAAGCACGGAGCGTCTGCTGCATGACTCATGAGGATCCCATCGCGCTGACCCGGCAATGGCTCGAACGCGCCGTGATCGGGCTGAACCTCTGTCCCTTCGCGAAGGCGGTGTACACACGACAGCAGGTACGCATGGTGGCGTCCGCCGCGCGCTCGACCGACCAGCTTCTGCAGGCGCTCGACGACGAGCTCGTGTTCCTGCGCGATGCGGATCCGGTGCGCACGGACACCACGCTGCTGATCCATCCGCACGTGTTGAATGATTTCCTCGAGTACAACGATTTTCTGGATGTCGCGGATTTGGCGGTCGCGGCCCTCGGTCTCCGCGGCACGATCCAGATCGCCAGTTTCCATCCCGACTACCAGTTCGCGGGCACCGCGGTGGACGACATCGGCAACTACAGCAACCGCGCACCGTTTCCGATGCTGCACCTGCTGCGCGAAGCCAGCGTCGCGCGCGCAGTTGACGCGTTTCCGGATCCCGCGGCAATCGTGGGTCGCAACCTCGTCACGCTTACAGTGCTGGGACACGAGGGATGGAAGCGTCTGCTGAATCCCGAAGACTGAATAGCACTCGCTGCGCGGTGCTTGTTTGTTGCAGTGCAGCATTCGAGGTTGGTAGCATGGCCGCCTGAATTCTCCCGAGTGAAGCGTGATGGCGAGGCAACCGCAAGGCACCGAATGGATGGGCGACTGGAACGCCATGGGTGATCAGTTCTGGACGGCCTGGAAGCAAGGTGCCAGTCAAATCGGTGGCAGCACGCCTGCGGCCAACCCGGCGGTTGAACAATGGCAGCGCATGCTCGACCAGGCACGTGGTTCGCAGGGCGGCCACGGCGAGATGTTCGAGCGCGGCATGGAAGGCATGCGCCAGTACGTCGATTTCATGCAGAACGCATTGCAGCAGGTCGGTGCGCAAGCAGGAACATCATTTGATCCGACGCAGCTCATGCGCGGCGCGTTCCGCTCGTTCGACGTGCGGCAGAATCCGGTGCTGTCGGCGCTGCGCGCCTCGGCCGGCCAGGGCACTCTCAACGTCGACCAGTTGCTGGACGGCGTGAAGCAGTTCACCGAGCCGTTTCGCCAGCAGATGGCAAGCGGCATGTCGATGCCGGCGTTCGGGCAGCATCGCGAGGATGTCGAGCGCAACCAGGCCCTGATGAACGCGCTTGCCGGCCTGCAGGAACCGATGGCCCTCTACCAGAACGAGATGATGCAGGCTTCCAGGCGCGGACTGGAGCTGTTCGAGCTCAAGCTGGCGGAGCGCGCCGAACCCGGCCGGGAGCTGTCGAGCATGCGCGCGGTTTACGATCTCTGGATCGACGCGGCCGAGGAAGGCTACGCCGAGGTTGCGTTGTCGCCCGGATTCCGCAAAGCATACGGCGAGATGGCCAATGCGCAGATGCGCGTGCGCCAGTTGATCCAGCAACAAGTGGAACGCAGTACTGGCGCGCTGGGCATGCCGGGACGCACCGAGATGGACAGCGTGCTGCGGCAGTTGCACGACCTGCGCCGCCGGCTCGGCGACGCCGAGGAAGCACTCGCGGCGCGCGCCACAAGCCCTGCCACGGCAGCCAGGACAGCCCGCTCCACAGCCATGGACAAATCGGTTGTCGCCGTGCGCCCCGCCGCGAGAAAGACCAAGGCCCGCGCGACGCCGGCGGCAAAACGCGTCGTCCTGCGCGCGACCAAGGCGAACAAGCGCCGGGCAGCGGACTCGAAGAACACGGTCGCGACACCGAAACAGTCCTCGCCCGGCAAGAAGGCCAAGGTTGGCAAGGCCGCGAAGCCGAAGAAATCGGCGAAGGCAGACACGGGCGCCGGCTCTTTCGCCGAGCGCCTCGCTGCCGCACGCACATCCGTTCGCAAGGGGAAGTAGTCCATGGGTCCGTTCCGAATCAAACCCGAAGCCGCCTTGGCCGAAGTGCAGACACTGGGCCGCAAGCTCGCGGCCGGCGCGCAGGTGATGCGCGACATCGACTCAAAGTCGGTGCATTACGGCGCGACCGAGAAGGAAGAAATCTTTCGCATCGACAAGGTGGTGCTGTACCGCTTCCGCGGCAAATCGACGCCGACCGCCGAGGTGCCGATCGTGGTCACCTACGCGCTCGTCAACCGGCCGTACATGATCGACCTGCAGGAAGACCGTTCCATCGTGCGCAACCTGCTGGCGCAGGGCGAGGACGTTTACCTCATCGACTGGGGCTACCCCGACGCCGCGGATCGCTTCGTGTCGATGGACGATTACATCAACCGCTATATGCGTCGCTGCATCGATGTGGTGCGCGAGCGGCATGACCTCGACGCGATCAACCTGCTCGGAATCTGCCAGGGCGGAGTGTTCTCCCTCTGCTTCGCGTCGATCTATCCCGGGAAGGTGTTGAACCTCATCACGATGGTGACGCCAGTCGATTTTCATACGCCCGACAACATGTTGTCGAACTGGACCCAGGGCGTCGATGTCGATCTCGCCGTGGACGTGCTGGGCAATATTCCCGGCGATCTCATGAATTCCTCGTACCTCTCGCTCAAGCCGTTCCGGCTGAACCTGCAGAAGTACGTGGGCCTGGTCGACATCCTCGACGATCCGGTCGAGGTCGAGAACTTCCTGCGCATGGAGAAATGGATATTCGATTCCCCCGACCAGGCCGGCGAAGCGTTCCGCCAGTTCAACAAGGAGTTCTACCAGGAGAACCGCATGATGCGGGGCGGCACCATGGTGGGCGACAAGCGCGTCGATCCGCGCAACATCACCATGCCGGTGCTCAATATTTACGCCGAGCAGGATCACCTGGTTCCGCCCAGTGCGTCGAAGCCCATGCGCGACATCGTGGGTACCGAGGATTATTCCGAGCTTGCGTTCAAGGGTGGACACATCGGACTGTACGTGTCGGGACGCGCGCAACGTGAAGTTCCCACCGCCATCCACGACTGGCTGGCGGCGCGCACCTGACTAATCGCCGGATTGCGCCGGGCGCGGGAAGCCATGCAACCCGCTGAGGCGCATCGCCCGCCCGCCTGGCTGATGCGTTCCGGACTCGTTGCCGGCGCTTTGTGGGCATCTCCCAACACCATCGTCGGACTGCTGATTGGCAGTGTCGGGATGCTCTTCGGCGCGCGACTGTCATGGCGTAAAGCGGATTACGCCGTGGCGATTTCCGATTGGCCCTGGGGCCGGGGCGGGGCACTGACGCTCGGCAACTGCATCCTGCACACCGGTCCAAGCCTGGACAGCGAGTGCGCTCTCTATGGACCCGTCGACGGCTGTGAGGCCGGACTCCGGCCGCGCCTCGCCGACCACGAGCGGGCGCACGTGTTCCAGTACATGGTGCTGGGGCCGCTGTTCCTGGCGGTGTATGTGGCCTGCGGCGGGATTTCCGCACGGAATCCGTTCGAGCGCGCGGCAGACCGCTATTCGCTGACCGGACGCGGCTGGTGGCCCTTCGGCCGACTCAGAAGCTGACGAAGAGACCGCCGTTGACAGGGATGTTGGCGCCCGTGATGAATCCCGCGTCGTCGTGGGTCAAAAACTCCACGGTGCGCGCTATTTCGCTGGGCTTCCCCAGGCGCCCGACCGGAACATTGGAGAGGATTTTCTCCCGGACTTCCGCCGGCACCTGCATGACCAGCGCGGTCTCGCAGTAGCCCGGACTGACGCTGTTGACCGTCACGCCCTTGCGCGCCACTTCGCGCGCGAGCGCCATCGTGAAACCGTGCATGCCGGCCTTGGCTGCCGAATAGTTGGTCTGTCCGAATTGCCCGGTCTGGCCGTTCACCGAGGAAATGTTGACGATGCGGCCGAACCCCCGATCGGTCATGCCGTCGATGACGAGCTTCGACAGGTTGAAGACCGAATCGAGATTGACGCGCATCACGTCAGTCCACTGCGACGCCGTCATCTTGCGCAGGGTCGAATCGCGCGTGATACCCGCGGCATTGACGAGAATGTCGACGGGACCGTGCTTTTCAGTGACGCGCTGCACCAGCGACGCGCAGGA
Organism: Ahniellaceae bacterium; assembly: GCA_046595765.1. Lineage (GTDB taxonomy): Bacteria > Pseudomonadota > Gammaproteobacteria > Xanthomonadales > Ahniellaceae > JBBQNY01. Next base: position 2,792 of record JBKJSW010000301.1, on the reverse strand, counting down.
TTCCGGGTCGGTAACGTCCACCGGCTCGAACGTGATGGCGTCGCCGAATTCCGCGGTTTCCTTGCTGAATTCTTCGATGCGATCGGCACGGGAGCCGAGATCGGCAGCAATCACGCGGCGTCCAGCCTGTGCCAGTTGCACGCACATGGCGGATCCGAGTCCTCCGATACCGCCGGTGACGATCGCAACACGAGACGCCCTGGTCATTCTTGATGATCCGCAAAGTCGGTGCTGCGTCGCAGCAAGCGGCGGATGGTAGGGTCGGGTCGCGGGGGTGTCAAACGCGCCCACAAGCCGAACCGAAAACGTTTGACCTTACTTCTTGACGGCGTCCTCGCCGCTGCGCGGCGGAATCGCGGAGGTCAGGAACTGTTCCTGCATGGTTTTCCACATTTGCATGTTGCGGTCGGTCAATTCGTTGAACATGCTCCACGGCGTCTTGCCCAGCATGTCGTTCAGCTGGGTGCGGAACTGGGTCTGCTGCGACAGGAACGTATCCATTGAGCGTTCGAGGTAAGTGCCCATCAGCCCCTGCAGCGAATCTCCGTAAAACCGGATGATCTGCGACAGGAGCGTGGTCGAGAACATCGGCAGGCCGCGTTCCTCGTGTTCGGAAATGATCTGCAGCAGCACGCTGCGGGTCAGGTCCTCGCCGGACTTCGCATCCTTGACTACGAACAATTCGTTATCGATGACCAGCTGGCGCACGTCCTCGAGCGTGATGTAACTCGAGATCTCGGCGTCATACAAACGCCGGTTCGGGTACTTTTTGATGATGCGCGGTTCGGCCATGGGCGCACGCTAGCAGAGTCGACGCGAGGGGGACAATTGGGTCGGTGCCGTCAACGGAATTGAGTCCTGCGCAGCCGCGGCCGTCGATGGAGCGCCCCCCGTTCGGCATCCATGGCTCACCTGGTGAAGAGCGCAGCAGATGCCTTTAGACGCGCGCTGTCAGGTGGCGCGCCGCAAGCAGCCGTCCGTGGCACGCCCCCCGTTCGGCATCCATGCCTCACCTGGCAAAGAGCGCAGCAGATGCCTTTTGGCATCTGCTAAGCGCGCTCTTTACCAACCCATGTAGTGGCCGCCGTTCGCGGAGAGGTTGGCACCAGTGATCCAGCCCGCACGCTCGTCGGTGAAAAATCCCACCGCGTATGCGATCTCGGCGGGTTCGCCCAGGCGACCAATCGGAATCTGCGCGACGATCTTGGCGCGCACGTCTTCGGGCACCGCCATGACCATATCGGTGCCGATGTAACCGGGCGACACCGTGTTGACGGTGACGCCGAACTTCGCGCTTTCCTGGGCGAGCGAGATGGTGAATCCGTGCATTCCGGCCTTCGCCGCGGCGTAATTCGCCTGTCCGTACTGGCCCTTCTGCCCGTTGATGGAACTGATCTGCACGATTCGACCCCACTTGCGCTCGCGCATGCCCTCGATGACCGGACGGGTCACGTTAAAGCAGGAGTTGAGGTTGGTGTTGATGACTTCCTGCCATTGCTGGGGCGACATGCGATGGAAGGTGGTATCGCGGGTGATGCCCGCGTTGTTGACCAGGATGTCGACCGGGCCAAGCGCCTCGACCACACCCGCGATCATCTTCGCGGCGGAATCGGAGTCGCCGACGTCGCCCTGGACCAGCGCCACGTCCACGCCGTCCTCTTTCAATTGCGCTTGCCATGCCTTCGCCCTGGCTTCGTCGCGATAATTGGTGGCGACACGGTGCCCTTGCTGGGCAAGAAACCTGCAGATGGCTGTGCCGATGCCGCCGGTACCGCCGGTGACCAACGCGACGCGAGATTGCATGGGGTTCTCCTGGTGAGTGCCGGCTTGCGCCATGTACGGATACTGCGGGTCAGTCGACTAGTATCGCGGGAGCGGCGGCTTGCGCGCACGCGGCAGCGCAGCGAAGTTGAAACGGGACGCCGCCGCACCCGGTAAATTCGCCTGCCTCCGTGCGAACAAGATAGGCAAGCACGACAGGTAGACTTGAAAGGCACGGCGCCTGCCCCGATTCAACGCCCGTGCGCGCCCCTGTGCACATGATGCCGGAGAGATCGTCGATGCGCGTCCTGTTATTGATTGCCACCAACTTAGGCGTCATGTTGCTGCTTGGCCTGGTCCTGCAGGTGGCGCAGACCTTCTTTGGCGTCAGTTTCGGCAACACCAGCGGCTTGTTGCTGATGGCCGCGGTGTTCGGCATGGGTGGTGCATTCATTTCGCTTGCCCTCTCCAAATGGATGGCGAAGCGTTCAACCGGCGCCAAGGTCATTACCGAGCCCAGCACGGAAACCGAGCGCTGGCTGCTCGCAACCGTGCGCCGGCAGGCCGACGCCGCGGGAATCGGCATGCCGGAGGTGGCCATTTATGACGCTCCCGATGTCAACGCCTTTGCGACCGGCATGAACAAGAACAACGCACTGGTGGCGGTCACCAGCACGCTCCTCGCCAGCATGAGTCGCGACGAAGCCGAAGCGGTGCTTGGCCACGAGATCAGCCACATCGCCAATGGCGACATGATCACGCTGACGCTGATCCAGGGCGTGCTCAACACGTTCGTCATCTTCCTGGCTCGCATCATCGGATCAGTCATCGACGGTGCGTTGCGCGGCGATCGGTCAGGGGGAGGCGGCTTCGCCTATTTCGCGATCGTGATGGTGCTGCAGGTCGTGTTCGGGTTGTTCGCGTCGATGATCGTGATGTGGTTCTCGCGTCGCCGGGAGTTCCGCGCCGACGCCGGTGGCGCCACGCTTGCGGGTCGCCAGAAGATGATCGCTGCGCTCGAGCGTCTCGCC
>JBKJSW010000044.1:0-6448 GCA_046595765.1 Ahniellaceae bacterium | reverse complement strand
CAACTGGAACCGGACGATCTGCGTGCCGGTCGGCTGCATCTGTCCGATCACGTCGGGCAGCGTGCCCGGACCGGCGGCGCCCGTGCTGGTCACGAAGTAGGTCGTCTGCGCCCAGCTGGCGCTGGCTGCAAGCGCAAGGGTTGCGGCGAACACACCAGCGGCGGCACGGCGGACACGGCCACAAAAAATGGTCATCGACATGAGCGTTGTCCTTTTGCAAAACATTACGGTTCAAAGCCATTGGCAAACAGTGCATCGGGGACCGGCAGCGCCAAAAACACATCGCCCATTTCCCCTTCCTCAGCCGCGATCACCGGTGATCCGCTGGCATTGAGTACCAGCGGCCCATACAGCTGCCGCGATGGTGTCGTCGTATCGATGATGAGTGGGCTGCGCTCCAGCGTGGTGCAGGTCGAATCGGCGCAGGCCCAGTAGCCCACACTGCCGAGGGTGCCGCCATCGAAGACTGGAACATCGCCCGCGCGCAAACGCAGTCCGAAGTGGATGTCGCCCACGCCGGCCAGCGGAAACCTCGTGACTCCCGTGCAGTCGACATCGTCGCAGACAGCCAGCATGCGTGGCGAATTGTTGAATTCGACGAAGACCGGGCGTCCGTCGCTGCGAACCGCCATCGGCGTCGCAAAGAAAGTCTGCTGGTTGGGGTTGACGGCGCGAGCGCTTGCGCTGGCGCAATCGGCATCATTGCAACGTACGAAACGAACGGTTCCAGGCGTGGATGAATTGCTGAGTGCGTACATGACCATCGGTCGGTCGCCGGGACCCATGGCGACCGAAAGGTTACCCACCTGAGTGCCGCTCGCCGACTGGTCCGGTTCATCGACCAGGAGTCGTTCCATGCCGCTGCTGCATCCGGTATCCGCGCACACCCAGGCAAAGACCTCGTTGGTCGGGGACCGGAAATAGAACAGTACGGGGCGCCCGTCGGCGCGCAGCGCCATCTCGGTGGCGCGCGAGGTGCCGTTGCCGAAACCCCCGGTGAAGCGTTCGGTTCCGGCAGTACAGTCTGCGTCCGCACAATCGAACGCGCTGGTGCCACCGAACGTCGAGAAGAACACGAATGGACGCCCATCTGGTCGGATCGCCAATGCTGGCCGCACGCCATTGTCGCCATTGCCGCCCAGCAGTTGCCGTCGAACCGGAGTGCTGCACAGCGTATCGGCGCAGGTAGCCAATGCCGTCTGCAGACCTGTCCCGGCGCGTTGCCACGCCGCCACCGCGTGCCCGTTCGCCCGCAATGCCACGCGCGCGCCGAGGGCAACTACACCGTTGAGCGCGAGCTGGCGCTGGAACGCAACGCACGCCGCTGTCGTGCATTGGGCCGCGCGCACATCGGCGCGTACTGCATCGCGGAATAGCACCAGTGGACGCGCATTGGCGTATGCCAGGGCAACCGACGTCCCGCCATAATCCGAGCCGGTGTCCATAGGCACTATCGCCGGTGCGCTGCAGGCGATGTCGTTGCAGATCGTCGCGATGACCGTGCCGGAGGACTGCTCTTGGTGACTGACCAGCAAATTGCCGTTGGGCAGTCGCGTGCCCGAGGGCGCGAAGCCACGCCCAGCGCCACCAAGTGTTTGCTGCGCGGCACTGCTGCAGGTTGCATTGGTGCAGCGCACGCGCTGCAGGGTGTTCGAGGGAGTGCCGCGAAACACCACGTCAGCGAACCCGCTGGCATCGATGGTCAGAGAAGCGTCGCTGCCCGCGCCAAGTGCAAAGCTCGAAAAACTGTTGAACGGCGGCGACGAAGACGCCAGGCGGACTTCGCCGGTCGTGGCGTCGTCGTAGGCAATCCACATCGTACTTGAGCCGAAGCCGATAGCGGGATTGCGGCCGCGATCGGACATGCCGTCGGCGATCGTCGCACTGCCTGCCGAACAATCGGCGACGCTGCAGCGATAAACCTTGAGGTCGCCGCTACTCGCGTCGTAGTAAGCCACGGCGGGAAGGCCGGTGGCCGGGTCCACTGCCACAGCAGTACCGACGCCTACATTGCCGGTGCTGTCCAGGGTGCGTTCCGTCACGCTGGTGTCGCACGTGCTGTCGGTGCACGCTGCCGACATCAGGTCGCCATTCGTGAAGTTGTAGTACGCCACGATCGGATTGTTGCTCGGGGCAGGCCGCCGTGCTGCGCTGACGTACTGCCCGCGATTGCTGCCATCCAGGGTCATCGGCCGATTGATCTGGCAGCTCAGCCCGTTGCATCTGGCGGAGAACATGCGCTGCTCATCGGCCATGTAGAAAAATCCGACCCAGTTGTCAGCAATCGCGCGCGGAACGACCGTAAAGTGTTCTCCAAGATCGTTATCTCCATCGAGCGTGCGCAATACATAACCCGGCCCGGCTACGGGTTGTGCACCTGCGGGAGCCGGTGTGGTCGCGAAAAGAAGGCCGGCGATCAGGGCAATCGATTGCAAACTAAGAAACCTCATGAGACGTGTGCTCCCTGGATTTCCGAGAAAGGTTCAACGACCCGTTGAGCTTCTAGTGCCGAGTTGCATGAGACTCGCCCGGGCAGTCAAGACGCGGGTTATGAGAACGGCAGCAAACACCTCGGCGCTGACGTGGGCTTCCTGCCACCGAGCTTTGATATTCTGCGGCCACAAGCGGGTACTTCGAGTTTGCAGAGTGCATCTGTGGCCTGTTGGATCTCCTGACACTAACCTGCGCCGCCCAGCGCTGCAGGAATCTTCTGATGTGAGGTCGATAGTATTGATGACAGCAGTGCGCCGAATTGATCTAGATCAACCGAGGCGGTGCGCTCGCGTCCGCCGCGGTTTAAGAAGCGATGGCCGGTTCACTTCAAACGCTCGTGCGGCGAACGGCGCCGTGACGAGCTTTGGCAGGTTCAATCTCCAGTAATCGCGCGAGCCAACCTCTGAGGCGCATAGCACGAAGAGCCTTTGGCGCATGTGCTGGTCAGAAAGTAGGACGATCACGTCCCGCTGTATCGCCAGACCGGCATGTTGTCGCGCAGTGGCGAAGATCTGCCCACCGCAACCTTGTAGGCGTGGGTCGTTGCGTGTGGAGTCGCGTTACAGTCGCTGGTCGATGCATTGCGCGGCGAACGCATGCAAAACCGCGTTGTGCATGCCAACGAAACGCTGCTCAACCTGATTGAACCTGGTCACGGCAAGTCCCGTTCCGCGTTCCCTTCTCGCTTTATCCGAGCGCCAGTGAGCTAGCCGGTCGTGCCTCGAAAATGCCTGATTTACTGGTCAAATACGACAAGGTGAAGGTACCGCCAAAGCGAGCCAAAAATGACCTTTCAGACACCGACTTGCCATCACAGTTGTTCCATCGTCGTTGCTCGGGATGTCGCGCGCGCGAGCTATTGAAACTCGCCGCTAAAGCTGCAGAAGAAGTTCAAAGCGGTGGCTTGCGTAAATTGTGCGAATATGGTGGCTAGAGTTATTAAACAACGAGGACGAGAAGGTTGCGCCATGAAAGCTGTGTGCGCTCTGCGCCTGCTCGTATTGGCAGTTTTTGCCGCCACTTTGCCCGGCCGTGTTTCTGGCATCGGGTTCCCGATCGCGACTAACCCTCAGCCTGAGCACACATGGGCCATTGCGTTTGATGGCACCAATTTCCTTGTCGGCGTCCAGCAGAGCAACCCCCCCTCACCCGGGATGACCGGGGCGAAGCTCGTCGCGGCCTCCGGCGCAGTGCTTGCCACTGCCTTCGCGCCGCGCACGGGCGATACCCCACACATCGCCTTTGATGGCACGAACTACCTCCTCGTCTGGGCGGACCACACTCCGCCCTCTTTGGCCGGTGTGCCCGTCTATGGTCAGTTCGTGAGCCGCCAGGGATCCTTGGTGGGCAGTCCATTCCTCGTGAGCCAGTCCACCACCATCGAGGAGGTGGATGGGGTGGCGTTTGACGGGACGAAGTATTTGGTGCTGTGGACAGACGTGCGGCGCGTAGTGACACCGCCGCAGCCAGGGGGCAAGGACGTCTACGGCCGGTTCGTCTCGACCACAGGAGCCGCTACGGGCAGCGACTTCAAGGTCAGCGACGGCGCGGGCAGGGAATCCACGCTCGCGTTCGGGGCGCCGAGCTACCTCGCGATCTGGAACGAGGACGTCAACGACGCAGAGGTTCGCGGGCGCTTCGTCACGCCGGCCGGAGATCTGCAGCCCGCCTTCACGGTCAACGGTAGCAGCGCTCTGAGCGACAACGAGACTGCGGTGGCCTTCGACGGTACGAACTTCCTCGTCGTCTGGGGCGACGGCAACAGGAACGATGACCTATTCGCGCAGCGCGTCTCCCCAACAGCTGCCCTGGTCGGAAGTCCAATCCCCATCGTCACCGCGCCCGGGTTCCAGACCATCCCCTACATCGCGTTCGACGGGATCAACTACTTGGTCACTTGGACCGACCTCGCGAACGACGCCAACGGCAATTTCACCTGCGACCTCGGCGAGGGCACGTGCGCCGACGTGTACGGGCAATTCCTCAGCCCGTCCGGGAGCCTCATTGGGGCGAACTTCGCCGTGACGGTGGACCCTGATAATCAAGTGCAGGCCCCCGTTGCCTACGGAGGAGGCAAGTATCTGGTCGCTTGGAATGACCGGTTCATGACCTCAAGCGCCGATGTCTTCGGGATCTTCCTCTCCTCCAGCGAGCGCATCTTCAGTGACGGCTTCGAGACCGGCGCGCTCAGCCCCTGAGTGGCGTTGGGGGTCAAGTGATAGGAAATCCAATGCACCGTCCCGGACCTTCCCCCGCTGTTGATTAGAGCAGCAGGTCGGAGTGGAATGATCCAAGCCCGACAACCGTCTGCTTGTGGCCAGACCGCGACCGATCGTGCAACTGACCTGCGTCAGAATTTTGTAGCCACGCAGGCCGAGAGTGTCTGGTCGACCTGAAGGATTGGGTTCTGCTTCGCCGGTGGGTAACGCAGTCAAACGCAGTCGAATCATTTCTGTTCGACGACCGTCCGGTTGTGGCCTGCGACCGGTTGCGCTGTTCCGCCTGCGAGACCCAGTTGCACCGGCTGCGTAGCAGACGGTGATCGACCGATTCTGTTGAAAAACGCGACTCGCCGAAATCGTCAAATTCCTGATGCTCGCGACAGTCGCATTCTGGGCGTCTCGTACTCTTCCGGAGACCCAGAATGGCATTGTCGTGGGCGCACGCAACCCTGAAACGGCTGCAAATTCTCACTCGCGGAGTTTTTCAACAGAATAGGCCGGACTGCGACCGACCCCGCAGCTGCGCACGCGACTCCTGTGGCGCTCGCCGCTGCACCGCAGACTAGCGGGCGTTAAACAATCGAACGAGGCCAAATTGAGGCCATTGTCCGATTGCGTAAGTTCCGTTGAGACGCTACTGCCGGACCGATGCCCAGGGGCGATGTGCTGTATTGGATTACACCCGGCACGGGATTGGCAAGTTCTGAACACTTCTACTTTCAGGCTCACGAGGACAAACAGTCATGAGACGGACCGCAGTCATCGGCGCAATTTTTATCCTGTCGCTGGTGGGGTGCGATCGGACCGCACGATGCTCTCAGATCGCCAGGCAACTGGAGCGCCCAGGTGTCCGTCTCGCCGTCGAAGAATGGGTAGATAAAACCTTTCGTGATTGGAACCGTAATGGACGAAAGGAGTGGGACGGCGGCTTCGGACCCATAGGCGAGCTGCCCATCGTGGAACGGATCGATTCGCTCCCAATTAAATTCACAGACGAGCCCGTAGTGCGGCTGCGCGTCAATGGGAAATATGAGCCCAGTTCAATGTTCGTGGGAGACCGCGGCACCCAGGGAATTATCGTACTTTTGCAGGGTTCAAATGAGGTTGGGATTCCGAGCCCGCCCGACCGTGAGCTTCGAATTATCTCCAAGCGTATTCGCCAAGTTTGCCTAGTGCGTTGACCGGACGTCCCCCTCCGCCTTTGAGTTGCGCAGCAAGTCGAAGGCCGATGGCCTAGATGCGACTGACCGCTCTTGGCCAATGCTGTGTGAAAACCCACTGCTTGCTGGCAAAATTTCGGCACCGCTGGATAGGTGCTGAGCATGAAGCGATTCGTCGAAGAAGCCGATCGTTCGCAAGCAGTCCTGTTTCCTGCGCGGCTGGATGACTACATCCACGAAGAGAACCCGGTTCGCGTGGTTGATCGCGATGTGGGTCTCTCGGGTCGCGGCTTCGCGCATCCGCACACGCCGATGAACCGCGCGATGCTCGCGAGCTTCTGGCGCCTGCCATACACACCGCCGTATCGCCTCTCGGACATGGCCGACGACACGCTGGCGCTCGCAGATGCACTGGCGATCGAGCGGTTCCACCTGGTCGGCGTGAGCCTCGGGGGAATGATCGCGCAGGTGCTTTGCGAGCTCGCACCGGAGCGGGTGCTGAGTCTTGTATCGATCATGTCGAGTGCCGGCCCGCGCACCGCGCCGTGGCCGCACCTGCGCGTGCTGTGGCGA
>JBKJSW010000281.1:0-8642 GCA_046595765.1 Ahniellaceae bacterium | reverse complement strand
CGCTGGCGAGATCACCGATGCCACGGTGTCTCTACTCCTGCCCATGCTTGCACCCGGCGACAGCCTCATCGACGGCGGCAATTCCAACTACAAGGACACCCTGCGCCGCGCAGCCGTATGCGAGGGCAAGCAAATCCACTATCTCGATTCGGGCACCAGTGGCGGCGTGTGGGGACTCGATCAAGGCTACAGCCTGATGATTGGTGGCGATGAGGCGGCGGTGGAGCGTCTGCGCCCCATCTTCCAGACGCTGGCGCCGGCAGCTGACAGAGGTTGGGGCCGGGTCGGTCCGGTGGGTTCGGGGCACTTCACCAAGATGATTCACAACGGTATCGAATATGGATTGATGCAGGCCTACGCTGAGGGCTTCTCGATCCTGCAGCACAAACAGGAGTTCTCGCTGGACCTTGCGCAAATTGCCGAAATCTGGCGCCACGGCAGCGTGGTGCGCTCGTGGCTGCTCGATCTCACAGCCGACGCGATAGGCAAGAACCCAACGATGGAGGGCATCGCTCCCTACGTCGCGGATTCCGGCGAGGGTCGCTGGACCGTTGCCGAAGCGATCGATCTGGACGTCCCGGCACCTGTCATCACGGCGTCGTTGATCGAACGGCTGCGCTCGCGGGATGAGCAATCGTTCTCCGCAAAACTTCTGGCGGCGATGCGCAGTGAATTCGGTGGCCACGCGATCAGGAAGGAGTGAGCGCGCCTGATACTCCGTGCGCCGAAGCGCAACGCGTGCGCTGGCATCCGGTTGAAGATACTGGGGCGCTGCAACAAGCCGCATGTCGGTGGATTCTTGATGCCGCTGCGCGCGCGATTGCAGCGCGCGGGCGATTCGTAATCGCGCTCGCCGGCGGAAACACACCGAGCGGGGTTTACCAGCTGCTGCGAAGCGCCGACACCGACTGGTCGCGATCGGAGATCTGGTTCGGCGACGAGCGCTGCCTGCCGCGTGACGATCCGCAACTTAATAGCAGCATGGCGCGCAACATGTGGCTGGGCCACGTTGCGATCCAGCACGAGCAAGTGCACTGCATTCCCGCCGAATTGGGCGCCGATGCGGCAGCGCGCGCGTACGCGGACGCCCTGCAAGGAGTCTCCCAGAGAGGACATCGTCGAGGCATCGGCGATTTCGATTTGGTGCTGCTCGGCCTCGGCGAAGATGGCCACACCGCCGGCCTGTTCCCTGGGCACGACTGGGGAATTGCCACGAACTCCGCCGACGCGCTCGCAGTATTCGACGCACCCAAACCGCCGCCACAACGCGTGTCTCTCAGCGCGAATCGCCTGAGTCGCGCCGCAGAGGTTCTGTTTCTGGTCGACGGAGAATCTAAACGCAATGCGGTGGCGCGTTGGCGTGCCGGCGACAATATCCCCGCCCTCGCGATCCGCCCAAACGATGGCGTCGACGTGTTGATTGCAGGTTCGCTGCTGATGCCTCGGCGCTGACCTCGTCCGCGCGTAACCAGATGCTTCCCGAGCAAACGCAGAAGCTCGTCACGCTGCTCGCATTCATATCCCGGCGAGCATGATGGCCCTAGTCACGCATGGGCTCGTGGGCGGTTGGCCGGACTTGACGCAGATCAATACGGGCAGCATTCACAACAGCGCATGATGACGCTCCATCCTCACTCGAGACTGTCATGCAGCAGGTCATAGGACCGTTGTTGTCGCGACAGCTGGGCCTTTACAGTTTCAATCGATCCGAAGAACGGGGCCACAGCAGCCCGGTTTTGATCCGCTCGGTCCGCAAAGAGGATGCAGTTGCGGAACGTGTGTTCGTCGACGCGTTATCTCCGAGAACCGGCCGCTATCGCTTCCTGGGTCAGGCGCCGCATTTGGACACGGAGACTGCCGGCGGCGAGTCTCAAGACGTCGCCTTCGCAGCGGTCGTGCGCGAAGACGGGAAGGACAAGTTCGTCGGTGTGGGCCGTTACCGGGCCACCGCCTTCGGTCCGGACTGCGAGTGCGCCGTCGCATTGCTCGACGACTGGGAGACCGAAAGCCTCGAGGCGTCACTGATGCAACAGCTGCTGGAGGTTGCGATGCGTCGCGGAATCACGCGAATGTGGTCGCTCGACTCGGCAGGGAAGTTGGCCAGCCCGCTTCTCGGATTTCCCGCCCCAAAGGAATCTTGATGACTCTTCGATGCGCCCGATGAGCGGTGCTGAACTGCCGCTGCGTCGGATACAGTGAGTTTTGCTGACGTGTACATCGAATCGCGAGGGCATCGCGTGAACCACTGATGATGGATAGTCGGTCATTGCAAGCTTCCAGCAGCAGATCGCTCCGGCCGCGGTAGACGCGGTTGCGGCGGTCGAGCGTTTCTCGACAGCGCTGGGCCGAAGCGATCTCGACAAGCCTGCCGCCGAGCTCGATCCGAAAGTACTGATTTTGGAAAGCGGCGGGGTGGAGCGAACTCGCACGGAATACGGGGGCGGCCATGCCAAGAGCGACGCGGCGTTCCTCAAGGACGCGCGCGTCACGCTGAAGCGGCACCAGGCGCACGCGGCGGCGGACATGGCGTGGGTTGGCAGCAAAGCGAGATTCACGCGAAGAAAGGCGCCGTAGATGGCGCAGAATCGACAGCCGAGACCAGCAGTTCATGGTCTTAACTCAACAGTCCGCGAAATCTGGGTAGAAGCCTGCGAGGCATACATGAACGCGAGCGTATGGAACGAGCAAGCGTTGTCGTTGATCACCAAAGCCGCTCTCGCTCCGTCGAGCCACAACACTCAACCTTGGATCTTCCGAGTCGCGAAGTCTCACATCGATTTGCTCGCGGATCGAACCCGAGCGTTGCCTGTCAACGATCCCGAAGACCGCGAGCTTGCCATCAGTTGCGGCTGCGCTCTGATGAACCTGCGTGTCGCCGCCGCGAACCAGGGATTTCGCGTGCAGGTCAAGTTCTTACCAGAAGATAGCGAGCCGGATTGGTTGGCGCGGGCAACCCTCAGCCAAGAATCTGGCGCGCTCGGCGCGGAGGAAGCGCTCGATGCGTTCATCGAGCGGCGACGCACGTATCGCACGCGCTTTGCGCCTCGCGAGTTGGATTCGGCAACGCTCGATCAGCTGGTCAAAGCGGCGAGCGCCGAAGGCGCCTGGCTGCGCCCGCTCCTGACGAAGGAAACCAAGGAGCAGGCCGCGACGCTCGTGGCTGAGGGCGATGCCACGCAGTGGGCTAATCCGAGCTGGCGGCGTGAACTCGCCGCCTGGATGCACCCACGGCGCCGGGGTGATGGGCTGACGGTTCCTGCGCTTGCGGCACCGGTGGCCCAGCTCGTTGTCCGTACCTTCGACATGGGCGGGGGTGTGGGGGCGAAGGATAGGGAACTGGCCGAGGCCTCCCCGCTGCTCGCGGTGCTCGGCACGGATATCGAAGATCCGCGCGCTTGGGTACAGGCCGGTCAGGCGCTTCAACGCGTCCTACTCGTCGCTTGCCAGCATGGTCTGCAGGCGTCGTATCTCAATCAGCCGATCCAGGTCGCGTCGCTGCGGCCTAAGGTCCAGAACCTGGTAGGCGGCGGTTTCCCACAGATTCTGATCCGGTTCGGGCACCCCCTCGAAGAGGTCCCGAATGCCCCACGACGGCCGGTCGAAGATCTCATCGAGTGGGCGAAATAAGAGGCAACGACTGTCTTACATCCGGTTTCCGCGCGCCTACATTGCTGCATAACTCGGAGGCATGACCATGCGCGCGACTACCCTTCGCTCATAGAACGGCGCGGCCAACTTGGCGAGTAAGCGAAACTGAATCGCCCCGTGTTTCGTAGACAGCCTTTTCGGTTTATCTGCGGAGTCGTTTGCGATCAGCTGCTTTTGACCGACGGTCGCCATCCGATGTCACCAGCGCGGCTAAAGGCCGAAGTCACGCGATCACAATCGCGCGCGGAGACGCCGATTGCTTCAAAAATTGCGCGCTAACCGCTGGCGGATAACTAAAGAACCAAGCCGGTTCGCGAGCCGTCGCTCGGGACAGCCAAGGACGGCGTTGGACTCAGCGAATGAAACAAATTCCGCAATCATGTGCGCGGCACATCGATGGTGAATACGCAGCCATAACCTGGCACGTCGCGAACACGCAACTCTCCGCCATTCGCTTCGACGCTGCGTTTCGCGATCGAAAGGCCGAGGCCCAGTCCGCTGAGGTCACTGCCGCCCTGCACGAATGCATTGAACATGCGGTCTGCCAAACCTGGAGGCAGGCCACCACAATTGTCCTCAACGTCGATGAGGACTCGATCACCAGCGACGTAGGCATTCAACCTGACTTCACTCTGCGAGTGCGTGAACTTGAACGCGTTTTGCAGCAGGTAGCCGAGTGCCGAGGATAGGAGATCACGATCGCCCGAGATCGCGAGTTTGCAGTCCACCTCAGCAACGATGAGCACGCAGCCCTTTGAGGCGGCCCCGAGGGATGCCGACACCTTGGTCTCCTCGATGAGCGACGCGAGCGAGAAGATCCGGGCGTGCACAGCCAGTCCGGTTGCCATGCGGACCTCGGCCAGCGATCGATCAATCAAGTTCCGCAGTTTCACGAGACTCTGATCGAGAGCCGCGCCGGTGGCGCCCCCCATGCCGACGCTGCCGCCCTTTATGTTGGCGAGCGCGAGCGTCGCAACAGTCAATTGATTGCGGAGCTCATGGGCGAATATGCCGATGCGCTCGTTGAGTTCCAACGCGTGCCGGCCCGACAGCGCCACCTCGCGCTGGTGACCGAATTCCTTGACGGCGACGGCGATCGCATTGTCGAGGCAGCGATTGAGGGTCCTGAATTCGTCCGTCGAAATCAGCGACTCTCGCTCGAACGCCAGATCGGTGATCGCCTGGCAGAGATCGCCGTAGTCGTGCACGACTTCCTCGACCGTATAACCGTGGTCCAGCAGCTCGCGGCCGTGCTTTGTGGCGGTCTCACCCATTTCCGACACGGAGGTCTCGCCGCCCGCGGGCTCCGAGATACTGCGACTGCGCATGGGATGCGAAGTCTGCTCCACACGCAGCGTGTGGATCAGCTGCTCGAGGAAGTGTGTGATGCCGTGCCTGAGTTCCCGCTCGGGCGAACCCGGAGAACGACGGGCAACCTTCTCCCGACAACGTTCGATCAGCTGCCATCGATGCGCGGTGAGAAACTCGTGGAGCATCCCCACACCATACTCTGACGACTCCGTTGCCGACTTTCCTCACTGGATTTCCCGCGGCGCAGGTCATGTCGCAAGGGTACGACCGCGCGCGCGCGGCGGAGACGCGCGGTGCAGCGCTGCCGCTCGATCGGAGGCCCAGATGTTGTTGATCATGCACCCGGGTTCGCGATAAAGGCGTTGTTACTCATCAGCGCTTGCGAAGACGGGGCGCAACGGAGGCTACACTGTGTCGTGAGCGCGTAGCCGAAGCAGCGGGAGACAACAGCTCACGCGCGGTTCATTGCTTGCCTTCCCAATTGAAATGATGGAAGAAAAGACTCGAGAGGATGCGATCCAATGTGCACGACGAGTACGGGAGCTCGAGCGACACCATTCCGCACACCGCCGGCACGCCTCGGCGCATTTCTGGCGGTGCTCCATGTCGTGCGCGGAGCACTGCGCGGTGCACCAGTCGCACAACTTCTCAGTAACCGCCGTCAGTTGGAGGCAATGGTGCGGTTTGGATGTGCGTTGCGATCGGCACTGAACCGATCCATTGCCCGGACAATTCCGCCTAGCGCAGCAGCGGGATGCCGATAGTTGCGTTTCCAGTCGCCGAGCAAGAGTTCGTACATCAGTTCGCCCAAGTCTGGCGACTCACCCCGCAGGACTCTCAACGCCGGAAGCAGTCGATCGATTCCGATGCCCTCATGGCCAAGTGATGCAGCCTCGGCGGTGAAGGTGCCGGCCTCGTACGACCATAGCTTCCCGATGTCGTGCAGCAGCGCATAACCAATGGCAAGGTCGCGCTCCCAGGGCTTGAGAACCTCGATCACGCTTACGGCCACCGCAATCTCGAGACTGTGGATCGCCAAGCCTCCCGCAAAGGCATGATGATTTGCAATCGAGGCCGGACACGTCCAGAAGTATCTGAAAACGTCGGGGATGCGGAAGGCGGACTCGACGAATCGACGCACGGATTTCGACTCGATACTACGGACCAAGCCGAGGACCTGCTTCACCGCACCTGCGAACGGACAAAAGCTCTCGGGCACCTGATCGAGGACGCACCCGCCCGTTTCCTCGCGCCAGTTGACCAGCACGACGCCCCTGCCCTTTGTTGGATCGCTGATATCGATTGCGACTGCCCTACCCGCCCGCACTTCGCCGAGCACCTCGACGCAGTCAAATGGCAGCCACGTCACTGCATCCAGCACTCCGGTCTCGATCGCCATCCATACGGTGTTCTGAGCTCCGGACATGAAGAGTGCATCCGGCTCCGCCTTCCACAGCACTGCCGGAACCTCGATCAGTCGATCCTTCCACACGTTGGCACTCATTCTGCTGACTCCTTGTCGGAACGATTTGCGGCAAGCATCCGTTCGAACGCTGAGCCATCACGTCGTGTCAGGTTCGGAACGAAGCGGGAATAAACTCGAAACAACATCTCCGTCGTACTGTGTCCCAACTGGCGGGCAATCCATTCCGGGTTTTCGCCCGCCGCCAACCAGAGCGTCGCGGCTGTGTGGCGCATCTGGTAGGGCCTACGCACTGTCAACTTCAGCAGTCGAAGCAGCGGGTTCCAGACCCGATGAGTGAAGTTCGCGAGATCGATGGGCAGGCCCTGCCGCGAGCAGAACACGTAGCCGCCCAGGTTCCCCGTCATGCCGAGCTGAACCTTCAGCGCATCGAAAACGTGCTGACTCATCTCGATCTCCCGCATGGATCCATCTGTCTTGGTGCCGTCCTGAACTCCCTTCGCGAACGTTTCGCGAATCAGGATCTGCCGGCGCTCGAAGTCGACGTTGGTCCACTTGAGCCCGTTGGCCTCGCCCGTTCGCATGCCCGTCAGACAACGCACGATCAGGTAAGGACGGAAGTCGAGCCGGCATTTGCTCGTGAGCGTCCAGACCTCATCAAGACTGAAGGGGCTGATGTCCTTCCGCGGCACGCGCAGACGCTGGATACGAAGAGCCGGGCTCGTATGCCCGAATCGATCCGCTGCCTCGTCGAGAATGTTCTTGAGAACGCCGATTACGTCGTTGACGGTCTTGGGCGAGACCAGCGTCCCCTTCTGCTTGCCGGGACGCTGCGCAAACTCGGATCGAAACGACAGAACATCGGCGCGGGAAATGCTTGCGATCTCCTTCGCCGCGAACCGTGGGCGCAGATGAGTACGCAGCATCTCCAAGCGCATCTGCCGCGTCGATTTCCGCCAACGAACCGCATTCTCTGTAAACCATGTGTCGCAGAAGTCGCCGAACGTCGGCGTGGGCAACGCTTCCGGAACGGACGCGACAACCTGCGTCAATGCTACGGCGAGCTGAGCCGTTGCCGTTGCTGCGAGTGGGCTGTTCGGAAAATAGCGCTTGTAGTCGAAAGTGCCCTGCCTGATCTCGAACTCGATCCGATCCATAACCGACTCGAGTCGACGACGATTGGCGGCGGAGCTTTCCAACTCGGTCTGTTCGCGGCACCGCATGCCCTGCCATCGAAAGTCGAAGAACAACTTGCCCGTCTCCTTACGGGCCCGGACACTAGCCATGACAAGCACCACCGGCTGACAGCGGGATCAACGGCGCCTGCGACGCCGACTTCAGCTGCATGTCGTGTTCGATCTTCTCCCAGATGAATAGGATCTTGCGGCCGCCAAATGGGCGGATGTAGTGAACGCCTTCCAGCAACACGGAGTCCTTGAGCTGGTTCCGCACCGTGCGGGCGTCGTAGCGGATTCTGGTAGCCAGTTCCTCGGTCGTCAGGTAAGTTTGCATGTGTCGACTCCTCGTCTAATTGGTTGGACAAACGTCGAACTTCTTCGACGCTTGTCGGCAATAATAGTCGTCATCCGTCGAATTGCAACAACAAACGTCGAACTTACTCGACGTTATTCATGTGGCGTTCAGCTTATGATCCGCTTTCGACTCTCGGAACTCATCGCGGAGAAGGCGTTTCGGGAACGCCGCGTGGTGTCGTTGGCGGAAGTGGCCGAAGCGACGGGTATCCATCGGGCCACGCTGTCGAAAATTCTGAACCAGCCCGGTGCGAACACGGTGACCGACAATCTCGACCGGCTCTGTCAGTACTTCGAATGCAAACTTGATGAGGTGGCGCAGTACGTAGCGCCCGACGTCAGTTGAACAACTGATGCCCGAGTACATTGCAAACCGCTAGGCACTCGACCACGCTCAGCAAGCAAACTGACAACCTTCGCGACCGAATCTGCCCACACCCGGCGAGAATCTGACCGGCGGAAATCGGCCTACTCCGTTGAAAAACTCGATTCCTGACGTGGCTCGACTGACCCCGACGTGTCGCGCCGGGGCAGCAATCAGATTTCTGCGAAGCGATCGGTCGAATTTGCGGGCGCAGCGGCCCTTGTCCCGCTAGACAGCCATTGCATAAGCTGCTTTTGGTGCTTTCGGCATCAACCACTGAGCCATTCGGCGTAGGTTTTGCGCGGTTGCCGCCAACAGGAACTCGTCCTGCGCACCAAGTAACCCTCGAAGTCGCAATCGATCC
>JBKJSW010000227.1:0-5506 GCA_046595765.1 Ahniellaceae bacterium | reverse complement strand
GCCGCGACTCGTCGCCGCGTACCGCGGCGCGCGCCAGGTCGCCTTCGCGGTGATCGCAACGACTGCGGTGCTGGTCGCCGTGTTCCTGCCGATCGCCTTCATGCAGGGCAACCTTGGACGACTGTTCCGCGAGCTTTCGGTCGCGATCGCGTCCGCGGTTGCCATCTCTGCGTTCGTGGCGCTCACGCTCAGCCCCATGATGTGTTCGAAGCTGCTGGTACCGCACGACGCGGAGCGCGGCCTCACACGTCGCGTCGACAACGCGATGAACACGCTGTCCGCGCGCTACGGCCGCGTGCTGCAGCGCACGCTCGACCATCCCTGGGCGATCGCGGGGGTGATGGCGGCGGCGCTCGTCGCCGTCGGACTGCTCGCGTGGAACCTGCCCAAGGAACTCACGCCACCGGAGGATCGCGGTGCCTTCTTCGTGCAGGTGCAGGGGCCCGAGGGTGCGGGTTTTGGCTACATGGTGCCGCGCATGGCGGAAGTCGAAAAGCGGCTGATGACGCTGGTCGACGACGGCAGCGATCCAGCACGACCGGTGGCACGCATGAACATCCGCACGCCACGCGGCATGGGCAGTGTCAGCAGCGAGGAAATGCACACGGGGCAGGCGACACTGCTGCTCAAGCAGTGGGGCGAGCGCAGCGAAACCACCGACGACGTGGTGCAACGCGCCGGAGCCCTGCTTGCGGGCATTCCCGGCGTGCGCGCGAGCGCGCAGGCGCGTAGCGGACTGGTGCGCAGCTTCGGTCCCCCGGTGCAGCTGGTGCTGCAGGGCGCGACCTACGAAGAACTGACCGCATGGCGCGATCGGGTGCTGGTGCGCATGGAGGACAACCCGCGCCTCGTTGCACCCGACTCCGACTACAAGGACACGCGTCCGCAACTGCGCGTGGAAGTCGACCGCGTGCGCGCGGCGCAGCTCGGGGTGAGCGTCGAGGAGATTGGCGCCGCGCTCGACACGCTCATGGCCGGCCGCCGCGTGACCACGTTTCAGCGCGAAGGCGAGGAGTACGACGTGCTGCTGCAGGCGCAGCGCGACGACCGGCGCGATCCCGTCGATCTCACCTCGCTGCGCGTGCGCTCGCAGTCGAGCGGCGAACTGGTGGCGCTGTCGAATCTCGTCAGCTTCACCGAGCTGGCGGAACCCGGCTCACTCAACCGCTTCAATCGCGCGCGCGCGATCACCGTCTCCGCCAACCTCGCTCCCGGTTACACGCTGGGCGAGGCGATCACCTGGCTCGAAGACGTGGCACGCGCGGAGATGCCCGGCACTTCGAGCCCGATCGACTGGAAGGGCGAGGCGCGCGAATACCTAAAGACTGGATCCTCGGTGGTGTTCACGCTCGTACTGGCATTACTGATCGTGTTCCTGGTGCTGGCGGCGCAGTTCGAGAGCTTCGTGCACCCGCTCACGATCATGCTGACCGTGCCGCTCGCGGTGCTCGGCGCACTGGTCGGACTGTGGATGTGGGGCGAGAGCCTCAACATCTACAGCCAGATCGGCATCGTGATGCTGGTCGGCCTGGCCGCGAAAAACGGCATCCTCATCGTCGAGTTCGCGAACCAGTTGCGCGACGCGGGACGCGATATCCGCGCCGCCATCCTCGAGTCCGCCACCACCCGATTGCGGCCGATCCTGATGACATCGATCGCGACCATGGTTGGCGCGCTGCCGCTGCTGTTCGCCGGCGGCGCCGGTGCCTCCAGCCGCGAGGCCATCGGCGTCACCGTCGTGTTCGGCCTCATGCTCTCGACGCTGCTCAGCCTCTTCGTCGTGCCCATCGTCTACCTGCGCCTCGCACGCCGCAGCGGCTCACCCGAAGCCGTCGCGCGCGCGCTCGAGTCGGAGCTCAGCGCGCATCCGCTCACCGAGGCCAACCACTAGGCGCAAGGCCGGGCCGAGCAGGAGGATCGAGGGAATCACGATCGCGTAGGAGGTTGCCCAGGATCGCATCCACGCGCCCGCATGGCCATGGTTGCGGTCAGACGATACCGGTGGCGTAGAAGGTCGCGATGACCACGAATACGGCGGAGGTCTTGATGATCGTGATGGCGAAGATGTCCTTGTAGGCCTGGCGGTGGGTGAGGCCAGTGACCGCGAGCAGCGTGATCACTGCGCCATTGTGCGGCAGAGAGTCCATGCCGCCGGAGGCCATCGCGGCGACGCGGTGCAGTACTTCCATGGGAATGCCCGCGGCGTTTGCGTTGGCGATGAAGGTGTCGGCCATCGCCGCGAGTGCGATGCTCATGCCGCCCGACGCCGAGCCGGTGATGCCAGCGAGCGCGGTAACGGTGACCGCTTCGTTGACGAGCGGATCGGGGATTGCGTTGAGCGCGTTCGCGACCACCAGAAAGCCCGGCAGCGCGGCGATCACCGCGCCGAATCCGTATTCCGATGCGGTGTTTATCGACGCCAGCAATGCACCGCCAATGGCCGCCTTGGTACCGAGCGCGAAGCCGGTGATCACGGGTCGCCATGCAAACAACATCACTGCGATGATGCCGACGAGCAGCGCGCCCTCAACCGCCCAGATCGCTGCGACCTTCGACACTTCCTGCACGACTGGCGCGGCATTGCCGACCACGGCCGGATCGAACGAATGGCTGCTGCCGTACGCGCGCGGAATCCAGGTGGTGAACAGCTTGTTGCTGACGCCGACAAGGACCAGCGGCAGGATCGCGACCATGGGGCTCGCAAGCCGGCCACCGACGAACGGCGCGGGCTCGTTCACCAGGTCGCTGCCTTCAGCATCGACGCTGTAGCCCTCGCCTTTGGCTGCGGCGCTCCGCCGCCGCCACTCGAGGTAACTCATGCCGAGCACCAGAATGAACACCCCGCCGATCGTTCCGAGCCATGGCGCGGCCCACGCGTTGGTGCCGAAGAACGCGGTCGGGATGATGTTCTGGATCTGCGGCGTGCCGGGCAGCGCATCCATGGTGAACGTGAATGCGCCGACGGCGATCGTGCCGGGAATGAGGCGCTTGGGAATGTTGCTCTGGCGGAACAATTCTGCCGCGAATGGGTACACCGCGAACACCACCACGAACAGCGACACGCCGCCGTACGTCAGCAGCGCGCAGACCGCCACGATCGAAGCCATGGCGCGACTCGCGCCGAACAGCCCGATCGTGAAGGCGACGATCGCCTTGGAGAAACCGGAGATCTCGATCAGCTTGCCGAACACCGCACCGAGCAGGAACACCGGGAAGTAGAGCTTGAGGAAGCCAACCATCTTGTCCATGAAGAGGCCGGTGAACATCGGTGCGACCAGCGCGGGATCGGTCAGCAGCACGGCGCCAAGCGCGGCGATCGGTGCGAACAGGATGACGCTGTGCCCGCGGTACGCGACGAACATGAGGAACACGAGCGCGGCCAGCACGATCAGGAACGCCATTGCCTCGCCTTGCGCAAACGCCGGCTTGCAGTGTCTTGGCTGGCGCGCGTTTGTCCCACTGTACAAACGTCCAATGCGCGCGCGGAGAGAAAAGCGGGGTCAGGAGAAAAGCGGGTCAGAGTGGAGTTTCGAAGGAGCGCACTGCTGGTGATCCGCCTTACCTTCGAAACTCCACTCTGACCCCGTTTTTCAACCCCGCTTTTCAGACCTTGACGCCCATCGCCGCCAGGACGTTGGCGAGCCAGCGCAGTTGCGCACCTTGCCGCGTGTCATACGCCGGGCCGGTGTAACCCCACCAGTCCCAGCAACCCTTTGGGTTGAACGGAATGATGCTCGAACTCGCCTGCGGGTAGAGCACGACGACATCGGCGGCATCGGCCCACGCGTTGTAGCCCGCCTGCGTCGCGAACACGTCGCCGATCTCGTCCGCGGACTGCTGGCAGCCATGGAAGGCGATGTGCAGGCCGCAACGACCCTCTACGCATTGTGGCGGCACGTAGACATAACCCGTATCGCCGAGGCTCGGATCGGCGCCGTCGGCCGCGAACGGACGCTGGTCGAACAACACGAGCTGGCCCGTCGACTGTGGTGCAGGCGCGTCGACGCCACCTACCACGCGGCGGAAGATCTCGCCGGCCGCATCGAAGTTGCAGCGGCCGATGTAAGGCGATCCCGATGTGGCGCAGTCGCCGCCCGACGCAATGGTGGCAAACACGTGCGCGGTTGCGTGCGAGAAATCCTGCTCGACGGCGACGCCGCCGAGCGTCTCGTAGAGTTTGGCGCCCGCGGCGACGACGGAACCCGCGACGATCGCGTCGCCGGTTCCGTGGAAGACCCAGACTCGATCACCTGACAAGTCTGCGAGCGGGTCGAGCAACCCGTTCGCGGCACGCTCGCGCACGAGGCTGGCCAGCGCGGCGGGATCCGGCCCGGCTGCCTTAGGCACCAGGCAGCGCGCGAGCGCGGTGTCGAGCTTGCCTTCGGCACATCCGTACGGTGGGCCGGACAGGATGCCGGCGCCATCGATCACGCGCGAAAAAGCGAGGTGCGCTTGCTGGGCCATGATCGCGCCCGATGAAAAACCCGACACGGTGACGCGGTCGGGATCGACCCGCACAGCGGGGAAGGAAGGACCTTCCTTGCGACAACCAGCGAGCAGCATGACCGCGAGCAGCCCCTTCACTATCGTCTTCGCCACGGTTGCGCTCCGTTATTTCGTTTCGCGAAAGCAACTTGAACCATTCCGTGTGGATTGCTGCCGCCCCCAGCCACCGCCGCCGCAATTGGGCACGCAGTGCCTGCGGCATGAGGACGCGGCAAAGCCGACGCGCCGGCCGGGCGCGCGCGACGCAAATGCCAGAGTCGCAGTCTGTGCAGTTGCCCCGTCGCGCCCCACTGTACGAACGTCCAATGCCCGCGCGCCCGGCTTGCCCTTAGCCTTCGCGGCATTCGTGGAAAACGAAAAGCGGGGTCAGAGTGGAGTTTCGTGGGAGCGCACTGCCGGTAGCCCACCGCGCCATCGAAACTCCACTCTGACCCCGCTTTTTAATTTCCATCATCCGTTGCACGAGGGGGACTCCCATGAAGCGCAAGAGTTTGAGCCTGGCGATCGCATTCGTCCTGATGGTGCCCATGGCGTGGGCGCAGGACGCGAAGGATGACAGCCGCGAGCTGGACGACACCGAGGAGGCCGCAACGCTCGAGGCGATCACCGTCACCGCCCGCAAGCGCGAGGAGACTCTGCAGGAGGTGCCGATCGCGGTCACCGCTTTCACCCAGGAAGCGCTCGAGAAGCTCAACATCGAAGACCTCGGCGACCTCGACTCGCAGGTGCCGAACCTCACCATCTACGCGGCGCGCGGCTCGAGCAGCACCGTCACCGCCTACATCCGCGGCGTCGGCCAGTCCGATCCTTTGTGGGGCGTCGACCCGGGCGTCGGCATCTATCTCGACGACGTGTACATCGCCCGCCCGCAGGGCGCGCTGCTGGACGTGTTCGACATCGGCCGGATTGAAGTGCTGCGCGGCCCGCAGGGCACGCTGTACGGCAAGAACACGATCGGCGGCGCGATCAAGTACATCTCCTCGCCGCTGGAGGAAGATCC